>JBOHRY010000082.1:0-4829 GCA_050732955.1 Gemmatimonadales bacterium
GTCGTACAGCGCCTGACGTTCGCGCGAAATCCACCAGATGGGACCCAGCGTCGCGAAGAGCAGCAGCTTGTCGGCGATCGGGTCGAGCACCTTGCCCAGATCGGTGATCTGGTTGTTGCGCCGGGCGATGCGGCCGTCGATCACGTCGGTAACCGCCGCGGCCACGAAGATCACGAAGCAGGCGAGCTTGGGCCAATACCCGTCGATGAAGGGCAGCGATGCAATCACCGGGGTGATCGCGATGCGCGCGACGGTCAGGATGTTGGGCAGGGTCCACCACGCCGGGCGTTTCATCCGAGCGACTTGAGCACCAGCTTGCTGACGGCCTTGAGCGTATCGAACACGCCTTCACCTCGCACTGCCGTCGCCTCGAACGTCGGCACACGTTCGACCCAGACGCCATCCACTTCCTTGACGAGGTACTCGCCGGGACGGTACGGGTCCGGCGTCAGCTTCTGTCGGTCGGCGTCCTCGACCGGCCACCCCGGATTGAGCGCGGCATCGAGCGCCGGCACGGGCGCCGCGTTCGGCAGATCGCGCTTGTTGTACTGGATCACGAACGGCAGGCGGGTGAGATCGTACCCGTGCTGCGTCATGTTGTCATAGAGGTTCTGCATCGCCTCGAGGTTGGCCTCGGTGCGATCGATCTGCGAGTCGGCGACGAACACCACGCCGTCGACACCCTTGAGGATCAGCTTGCGCGACGCGTTGTAGTAGACCTGGCCCGGGACGGTATACAGATGAAACCGGGTGCGAAAGCCACGAATGGTGCCGAGATCGACCGGAAGAAAATCGAAGAAGAGCGTGCGTTCGGTTTCGGTCGCGAGCGAAATCAGCTTGCCCTTGGAGGATGGAGCGACTTTCTCGTAGACGTACTCGAGATTGGTCGTCTTGCCGCCCAGGCCAGGGCCGTAGTAGACGATCTTGCAGTTGATCTCGCGTGACGCGTAGTTGACCAGAGACATGTCGGGCGGACCTCTCAGCTGGTGCCGAAGAGTTTGTCGAGCTCATCCTGCGCTTCGCCAACGAACGTGGCATCCACGTGACCCGGAGAGCCGGTGGTGCGCAGGAACATCGCCGTGAAAATTGCCGTCAGCTCCGCAACGGCCGCACGCATCCGCAGCTTGACGAGACCGAGCGTCGTCCGGTTGTCGAACAGGACGACGAGGATCACGCGTCGTGCAATGTCGGCGAGATACAGCGATTCCTTTTCTCCCTGGTGGAAGAGGGTGCCGAAATCGCCTTCGCCCAGGAGCCGGGCCAGCTGGTCGTTGGCGGAAAAATCGGCCGCGGTGAGCGAGGCGAACGCCGTCGGATCGAAGGTGGGCGGCTCGCCGACGGTGATCAGCATCTGACCGGCGCGATCCACCAGCAGCGCGGTTCGTGCCGAGGCATCGCGGAGAAAGTCCACCAGGACCACCCGGATCCGGACGGAATCCTCCTCGTGGAACGCCCACGAGGCCGCGCGCGAGGCGGTCACGCCGCGATGCCCAATGTGGCCGCGATGCGGCGAGCCCGCCCGCGGAGCGCCGGGACCGGCTCCCACGCGAGATAGTCTCGCAGCAGGAGGACGTCAGCCGGATCGTCGTGGGTGGCAATCCATCCCAGCGCCGCCAGGCGGCGATAGGGCTCCGGCGCGAAGAGGTCCGCGCGATGTCCGCGATCGTGCCCGCGCGCCAGCAACCAGCCAGCGGCCAGTCCGATGAGTGCCGCGCCGATGAACGCTCCCGTCCGCGATGGCGCGTGACTCATCGCACTTCCTCCCGCGCGGTCAACGCATGGGTCAGCGTCACGCCGTCAACGTATTCCAGCTCGCCGCCAACCGGCAGCCCGCGCGCAAGACGCGAGACCCTGACGACCGGGTGCGCCGCGAGCAACTGCTGCAGATAGGTCGCAGTTGCCTCGCCCTCCAGCGACGAGTTCGTGGCGAGAATCACTTCGCGAACGTCACCCGACTCTAGCCGGCGCTCGAGCAGCCCGATCCGGAGCGCATCGGGTCCGATCCCGTCCAGCGGCGAGAGCCGGCCACCCAGCACGATGTAGCGGCCTCGGAACGCGCCGGACCGTTCCAGCACGGCAACCGCTGACGGTTCCTCGACAACACAGAGCAGGCCGGCGTCGCGGCGTGCGTCGCTGCAGATGTCACACACCGCCGTTTCGGTGGGCTGGCCACACTCCGAACAAGGATGGACATGCTCGGCCACCCGCGTGATGGCGTTCGCCAGCGCGCCCATGCGCTCCCGCGGCTGTTGTAGCAGATGGTACACCAGGCGCTGGGCGGTTTTTCGCCCGACTCCGGGTAGCCGCGCGAACTCGGTGATCAACGTTTCGAGGGCGTTCACCCGTGATCGTCGAGGCGCCGCTGCGCTTCGGACACCGCCGCCATGACCAGGTCGGCGAGCAAGTCCGCGTCGCGCCCATCGAAGGCCTCCGGCGCGATAACCAGCGACCGCAATGTGCCGCGGCCATCGACCCGCACGCGCACGAGGCCGGCGCCGGCGGTTGCCTCGGCGCTCTGCCGAGCGCGCTCGGCGTCAATGCCGCGATCGGTTTCCAGGCGGGGCTGGGTTTGCGGGGTACGGGTCGGATCTGCCAATGGAATCCTGCCTCTCAGTCCTCGTCCACAAGCTCCAAATCTAACGCCTTGGCCGCCTCATCGAGCGCGGGACTGGTGCTCCGCAACTGCGTCAGGCGCTGCTCTTTCTGCTCTTCGATCGTGAGCCGCCGTGGCCGGGATTCGACTGCTGGCGCGGCCTTGGCCAACACCACCCGCGCGGTAACCGGTGCTCCGACGGCCGTGCTCAGGATCGTATCAACGGTCGCGATCTGCCGCGCCGCACCGTCCTGGAAAAGAGCGCTATCCGGACCGAACACCAGGCCAACAGTTCCGGGACCTTCTAGCCGCGGCGTCGCGTGCGCCAACGCCTGCCCGAGCAGTGGACTCTGGCGCGTGGCCGTGGCGATGATGTCGGCCCAGGAGGCCGCCAGGCTCTCCTGAGTCAGCTGGAGGCCCGACGCCGGCGCCGCGATAGCCGCGATCCGATCGGGGCGTCGCGCCTCTGGCTCGCGCTTCCCGGTCGCAGCGGTCTGGACTCCGGGTTCCGGCCTCGGGGCCTTCGCCCCCGGGCTCCGGGCTCCGGGCTCCGGGCTATCAGGTCTTGGTATCGGCTTCTCCGGACCCGGCGGCAAGGGCGTTCCACCCGAGAGGACGGCCCGCAAGTCGGCCGCCCGGTCCATGAGGGCCCATCGCAGCAGCAGGGTTTCGAGTCCGATGCGCGGATTGGAGCTCTTCTTGAGCAGCGGCTCAGCCTCGCCAAGCAGCTTGAGCATCCGGACGGCGTCTTCGGGGCCCAGCCGGGCTGCGGTCCGCGCGATCAACGCGCGCGTCGATTCCGGCATCCCCTCCGGAGTCGCATCGTAGTGATACATCACCAGCGCGCGGAGCAGGTTCGCCAGGCCGCCTGCGAATTCGGCCAAGTCAGCACCGGCGTCGACCACGCGATCCATGATGGCGAAGACTCGGCCCGGCTGCCGCTCGGCCACCGCGTCGAGGAGCTCGCCGTACGCCTCGTCGTCGAGCAGACCCAGTGCTTCGCGCACGCGCGCCGCGGAGAGCGGACCTTCGCCGAACGAGAGGCATTGGTCGAGAATCGACAGCGCGTCGCGCATCCCACCGTCGGCCTGACGGGCTATCAGGATCAACGCATCGTCTTCGACCTCTAGCTGCTCAGCTTCAAGCACCTGCCGGAGCCGCTGTTGAATTGCCGATGGTCCGATCCGGCGGAAATCGAATCGCTGCAGGCGCGACAAGACCGGAGCGGCGGTGTTGGCGATCTTCTGCGGCTCGGTCGTCGCGAATACGAAGACGACACCTGGCGGCGGCTCCTCGAGAATCTTGAGCAGCACATTCCACGCTTCGCGCGTGAGCATGTGCGCCTCATCGACGATGTACACCTTGTGGTGCCCCGCCTGCGAGGCGGCGTACATCGCCCGCTCACGCAGATCGCGTGCGTCGTCGACACCGCGATTGGACGCCGCGTCGATCTCGACGACGTCGAGGTCCGCGGAGCCGTTCCAGATCGTGCGACACGAGACGCACTCGCCGCAGGGCTCGCCGTCGGCCGCGCGATTTTCGCAATTGAGCGCCATCGCCAGGATGCGGGCCGCCGTGGTCTTTCCCACTCCGCGCGGTCCGGTCAGCAGATAGCCGTGACCGACGCGGTTGCGACTCACCGCGCCACGCAGCGCTTCCGCGACGTGATCCTGGACCACGAGGTCGGCGAAGCGGCGGGGACGGTAGCGGCGGGCGAGGGCGATGGGCATGGGATAGGAGTTAGGCGTAACGCGTTAAGCGTTAGGCGTTAGGCGTTGAGCGTCAAGAATCGGGGATGGTATCGGGATCACCGAGCAGTACTCCTAAAGACCAACGCTTAACGCCTAAGGCCTTCTCGCGGGTAAGAAATGCCCCAGGCACCCCGAAGCAACACTGGACATCGCTTAGCGCTGCTGCCGCTAGGCTCTGACGCGGTTCGTGAGCCAGCATCCTTCGGACCTGGGGCGGACGGAATATAGATGACCGAGATGGTCGAGGCGGGTCCGGGGTCCTCAGGGCCTCTCTGGGCTCCTCACGGCTGTCTAATGCCAGTTGGAGCCGGAAGCAAGCCCAGAGCCCGGAGCCCAGAGCCGGCCCAGAGCCCGGAGCCCAGAGGTGCGCGTTCGGCGCGGACCGTCGAACTCCGGGCAACCTCTTGGCTCCTCCGGGCTAGCTCAACGGCGCGTCAAAGCAACCTCTGGGCTCCGGGCTCTGGGCCGGCTCTGGGCTCCGGGCT
>JBOHRY010000083.1:0-3060 GCA_050732955.1 Gemmatimonadales bacterium
GCGGTATACAGCTCACCCGCCAGGGTCGACTCATCGATCGCGGCGGGATCGAGTTCTCCGGCGAGTACCCTCTCCGCCAGGCATCGTGCCGCGCGCGTCAGTTCCGCGCGCGAGCCGTACGAAAGGCAGATGTTCAGTGCGAGTGCGCTTCCACCTGCCGTCATCGACGCGATCTGGTCCACCGCGCGTCGCGCCGACGGCGTCAGTCGTTCGAGATCTCCGAGCATGCGCACGGCCACGCCTTCGCCTCGCAGTTCGGCCGCTTCACGGGCGATGTACTCCTCGAGCAGCGCCATCAGCGCGTCGATCTCCGCGGCAGGACGCTGCCAGTTCTCCTGCGAGAAGGCAAAGAGGGTAAGTACCTCGACGCCTGCCTCGAGACACCCTTCCACCGTCTCGCGCACCGACGCCATCCCGGCCTGATGACCGGCACTCCGGGGCAGGCCGCGCTCCGCCGCCCAGCGTCCGTTGCCGTCCATGATGATCGCGATGTGGCGGGGGGCAGCTCCAGCGAGTCGCAGCTGGGTCAGGCGGGGTGAAGCCTCGGACATCATCACACCTCGAGGATTTCGGCTTCCTTGACCTTCAACTGGTCCTCGATCTGCCGGATCGCTTCGTCGGTGTGCTTCTGCACATCCTTCTCGGCACGCGTCTTCTCGTCCTCCGGCACCTTTTCCGTCTTCTTGACGCGTGCCATCGCGTCGGTGCGCGCTTGCCTGACCGCCACCCGGCCTTCTTCGACGAGCTTGCCGCAGATGCGGACCAGTTCCTTGCGCCGCTCTTCCGAAAGCATCGGCAGCGGCACCCGGATCAGGTGACCCTGCATCTGCGGATTGAGTCCGAGACCGGCGTCCCGGATCGCCTTGTCGATCGCCTGGGCCAGTCCCTTGTCGAACGGCTGGACGACGATCATCCGCGGTTCGGGTACGGTCACCATGGCAACCTGGAGCAGCGGAACGTTGGTCCCGTATGCTTCAACGCGCACGGTATCGAGCAGTTGGGGCGACGACTTGCCGGAACGGATGCCGTGCAGCTCGCGACGCGTGTTTTCCACGGCCTTCTGCATCCCGTCGCGCGCCGACTTGACGATCTCGGAGAGTGTCATTGGACGAGGGTGCCGACGCGTTCGCCGCTGAGAACCCGCGCGATGGCGCCTGGCTGGTTGATGTTGAGGACGACGATCGGGAGCGCGTTCGCCTGGCAGAGGCCGAACGCATTGGCGTCCATGACCGCATAGCCGTTGACCAGGGCGTCCTGGAAGGTGATCTCGGAGAGCAGCTTCGCATTCGGAGAGGTACGCGGGTCGGCGGTGTATACGCCATCCACGTTGGTCGCCTTGAGGACCACCTCGGCCTCCATCTCCAGCGCGCGCAACACAGCCGCGGTGTCGGTCGAGAAAAAAGGATTGCCGGTGCCGCCGGCGAAGATGACGATCCGCCCCTTCTCGAGATGCCGCATCATCCGGCGGCGGATGTACGGTTCCGCCAGCGACTCCATGCGAATTGCGGTGAGTACACGCGTCTGGACGTCGAGTGACTCCAGCACGTTCTGCAGTGCGAGGGAATTGATCACCGTCGCCAGCATGCCCATGTAGTCCGCTGACACGCGATCGAGTCCGTGACCGCTCGCCGCCGCGCCGCGAACGATATTGCCGCCGCCCACCACGAGTCCCAGACTGATCCCCATCGCATGAACCTGCTTGATCTCGGCCGCCAGCGTTCCCATGACCTGATAGTCGAGGCCGCCGCCCTTCCCTCCGGCCAGGGCTTCACCGGAGAGCTTGAGCAGCGCACGCCGGTAGCCCTGTGCCATCAGACCTCGCCCACCTTGAACCGCGCGAACCGTGTGACCGTTGCGCCAGGCACTTTGGCGATCAGCGCACCGATGGTTACGCTCTCATCCTTTACGAACGGCTGTTCCATGAGCGCACGCTCGGCCGCAAACTTCCGTATCTTGCCTTCCACGATCTTGGCCCGGATGGCTTCCGGCTTCCCTTCCTGCGCGACCTGCTCCTCGGCAATGCGTCGCTCGCGGTCCAGCAGGTCAGCGGGGATGTCGGTCGTGCGCACCGCGATCGGGTCTGCCGACGCGATGTGCAGCGCGACCTCGTCGGCAAGCGTTCGCGCGGCGTCGTCGCCGTTGCCAGTGATCTCCACCAGCACTCCGACCTGCCGATTGTGGTGCCGATACGCGCCGACCACGCCGGCGGGCGCGGCAAAGCACGCCACCCGCTTGAGCGTCATCGCCTCCCCAGTCGTGCCGGACGCTTCCTTGATCAGCTGCTCGATCGGCTTGCCTTCGAGCGCTTCCTGGAGAAAAGCTTCCAGCAACACGCCTGGCTTGCTGTGCTCCAGCGCGTGACTGGCCAGTCGCTGCGCCAGCAGCTGGAAGCCTTCGGTGCGGGCGACGAAATCGGTCTCGCAGTTGAGCTCGATCATCGCGCCCTTGGTGGTCACGGTCTCGATGAACACCAGGCCTTGCGACGCGTCACGACCGGCGCGCTTCTCGGCCTTGGCGATCCCCTTCTTCCTGAGGATCTCGGCCGCCAGTGTCATGTCGCCGCCCGCCTCCTCCAGCGCCTTCTTGCAATCCATCATCCCCGCGCCCGTGCGGACGCGGAGTTCGGAGATGTCTTTTGTCGAAATCGTCATGACCATAGGGCTTTTCGAAAGTCGTTGGTTGTTAGTCGTAAGGCGTTAAGCATTAGGCATTAAGCGTTAGGGTTGTCCAACGAACAGCAAGCCTCAGTCGATTCGCCGGCAGAAGCCACCAGCAAGTCCCTAATGCTCAACGCTTAAGGCCTAACGCTTTCCTCAGGCCAGCGTATCCCCGCTCTCGCTCGTCTGCGGCGTCTCCGCGGGATCGTGCTTGAGCCGGGCCGCGATCGCTTCGGGCCGTGCCTTCCGCTTCCGTCGCGGCCGGCGCTTCTTGCGCTCCTCGTCGGACGCGCCGTCGCCCTCACCGGATGAGTAGGTCTCGGCCTCGTCGTCCACCGCGACATCGCGCACCGGCATCTGCGCCCGCGCTTCGCGCACCGCGTCGCACAGCGCGGTCGTGATC
>JBOHRY010000084.1:0-2901 GCA_050732955.1 Gemmatimonadales bacterium
GTGCTGACCACCGGAAAGCGTTCTCGCAGATCCCATTTCGACATCTACTGGATAGCCAATGAGGCGGGCCTCGCTCGCCTCGGACTGGTCGTGTCAAAACCCCGACAGACGGCAGTGACACGGAACCGTCTGCGGCGCCGGTTGCGCGAGATCTGGCGCCGCGAGATACGGTCTCGCCTGGGCGGGCTGGATGTCGTGATACGCACCCGGGCCGAAGCCTACGGTGCCACGTTTCAGCAACTGCAGGCCGAGCTCGCGGGCTGGGTGGCGGCCCTTGAGGCGTGAGGCGGGCGCTCGCCCTCCTCATCCGGGGGTACCAGCGCTTCATTTCCCCGATCTTTCCGCCGTCCTGCCGCTTCAGTCCGTCGTGCTCGCAGTACGCACTCGAAGCGGTCGAGCGGTACGGAGCACTGCGAGGGACGTGGTTGGCGATCCGGCGGGTTGCCCGCTGTCACCCTTGGAATCCAGGCGGCTATGATCCGGTCCCGTGAGCGGCAGGAGGCAGCGTGAACGATCGCCGGCTCCTGGCGGCATTGGCGCTCATCATGGTGATCGCTTTCGTGCCGACGATGCTGATCCGGCGGCAGGTACCGCCGCCGCCAGCGGTGACACGAGACACGCTGGGTCCTCCCACTCCCACCCCCGCGACGCTCGCGCCGTCGGCGACGCCGGTGCCGGGCGCCCCAGCGCAACCGGCAGTGCACAGCGATTCGACCACGATCGCTCTTGCGCCGGCGGATACCGTGGTGATCCGCTCCAGGCTGTATCGCTACACGGTGTCCACTCGCGGCGGCGAGATCATCTCGAGCCGGTTCCTGCGATACAAGTCGCTCGCCGCCACCGATCACGGCGATACGCTGGAGTTGCTGCCACAAGGCGAAGGCTTGCTCGGCGGCACGCTGATCGCCGGGGGCGATACCCTCCGGATCAGCCAGATCGCATTTACGGCCAGCGCCGATTCGCTCGACACCACCACGTCGCCCGCAACATTGACGCTGCACGGTCAATCGGGCAGCTACACGGTTGATCTCACCTACAACTTCTCGGCGACGGATTACCGGATTGGCGTCGCCGGCCATATCACCGGACTCGGGCCCGCCGGCGGCACGCTGCTGGTCAGCCTTGGCGACGGCTTTCGTCCGACCGAAGCGACCGCCAGCGACAACTACCTGCAGAGCGGCATCGTCACCAAGCTCGAGAAAACCAGCGTCACGCTGTACAGCAAGCTCAAGCCCCGGCAGCTCACCACGCTGAGCGGGCCGTTCGAATGGGCCGCGGTCAAGTCGAAGTACTTCGTGGCGGGGATGTTCGCCTACGATTCTTCGGCCGCGCAGGGTGTCAAGGGGAGGATCGGCGGCGTACAGGCGTTTGCCGCCGACACCGTATCACGACCACTGCGCGCGCAGGTCGCCGCCTCGCTGGCCGTTCCCTCGGACGGCGCATTCCAGCTGACGATGTTCCTGGGTCCGATGGAGTACGACCGGCTGAGCCACATGGGCCGGGATTTCGACGACGTCAATCCGTACGGCTGGGCCTGGTTGCGTCCGATCATCCGGCCGATCGCCGTGGTGATCCGCTCGATCTTCGTCTGGATGCACACTGCACTGGGCCTGGGCTACGGCCTGGTAATCGTGATCTTCGGCCTGCTCGTCCGGATCCTGCTCTGGCCGCTCTCGCGCATCGCGATGCGATCGATGGCGCGCATGCAGGCGGTCCAGCCGCAGCTCACTGCGCTGCAGGCGAAATACAAGGACAATCCGCAGCTGCTGCAGCAGGAAACTTTCAAGCTCTACAAGGAACACAAGGTCAACCCGTTCGGCGGATGCTGGCCGATGCTGCTGCCGTATCCGGTGCTGGTCGCGGTCTTCTTCGTGCTGGCCTACACCATCGAGGTCCGCGGCGTCGCGTTCCTCTGGATGCCGGACCTCGCGCGCGCCGATCCGCTTTACCTGATTCCCATCCTGATGGCCGCTTCGATGTACGCGGTGTCGCGCATCGGGCAGATGGGATTGCCGCCCAATCCGCAGACGAAGATGATGACCTGGCTGATGCCGGTCTTCATGCTGGTGTTCTTCGCGCGGTTTGCCTCGGGGCTCAATCTCTACTACGCGATCCAGAATCTCGCGTCGATTCCGCAGCAGTGGCTGGTGGTCAAGGAGCGGATGAAGATGCAGCCCAGCCTGGCGCCGGTGCCCGCCGTCGCCGGGTCGAAACGCAAGAGCTGAAGCCCGCGGCGTGACGGCGACGAGCCGTTACGCCGCCATCCTGATCGCCCCGCCCAGTCCGACTCGCGCCAATCGCGGCGCCACCATGCGCCAGGCCAGGTACTGACCGGCGAGCGGCGGCACGACCATTCCCGTCACCGTTCGCGGACCCGCTGGTGCTTCGGGCACCAGCCACCGGAGTACGAGGCCGATGCCGGATCGGTCGAGATCGCGCTCGAGCCTGGCGTGCAGGACTTTCTCGCGTTCGCGGAGCCGCGCGAAAGCGGTAGGCGTCAAGCCCAGGATGCGATGCGGCGGCTGGTCACGGAGGAGCGCCTGCCCGAGATGGGCACCGAGCCCGGCGACGTAGATCCACTCGCGGAGCGGGAACCCGCGGGCTGCTTCCCACTGATCCCAGGCCGAGGATCCCGTTGCGCCCAACCGCTGACGTGTCACGACGACGGCGGCGCGCGCCAGTGAAGCGAGAAGGGTCACGTGATCGTCCGCGCGCGCCTGGAAGACTGCCAGATCCCCGCCGGGGAGCGGTTCGACCGGATCGCCGGCGACGGCGCCCGGAAGGAGAATCATGTGACGACAACCATCGATGCCGAGGCGGGCGGCACGCGCGAGCGCGTCGCGCATGAGCTGCTGTCCGTCCGAGTCGGCGGCGCGTCGTGCCAGATCCCGCAGTGCGTCG
>JBOHRY010000085.1:0-3729 GCA_050732955.1 Gemmatimonadales bacterium
GATCGTTGCCGCGGGAGCGATCGTCGTCGCTGCGGGCGTCTCGTCACCGGCATTGGTGCCCGGTCTCCCGATCGTTCCGCGCAAGGGACATCTGGTCATCAGTGACCGGAGACCCGGTCTCGTCCATCATCAGCTGGTCGAACTCGGATACCTCCACAGCGCCCATACCTTCGGTGCCGCCTCGGTGGCGTTCAACGTCCAACCACGGCGGACAGGTCAGGTGCTGATCGGCTCCTCGCGCGAACTCGTCGGATTCGACTCCCGGATCAATCGCGAGCTGCTCGGCGCGATGCTGGCACGCGCGATCGAGTTCGTTCCGGAAGTGGCGCAGGTGCGTGCGCTGCGGAGCTGGACGGGGTTTCGTCCGGCCACTCCGGACAAGCTCCCGCTCATCGGCCGCTGGCCGCGCCTCGACGGTGTCTGGATCGCCGCCGGACACGAGGGACTCGGCATCACCATGGCGACAGGGACCGCGGAGCTGATCGTCGCAGGAATCCTCGGAACACCCGCTCCGATCGATCCGGAGCCGTTCCGGCCCGACCGCGCCATGCCGATCACTGCGCTGGCTGCGTGATGCCGGACGTCACGATCACGGTCGATGGCGTACCGCATCGCGTGCCCGGTGATCTCACGCTCGCGGCCGCGCTCTTCAACCTGGGTGTGATCGCATTCCGTCGCGACCAGGGCGAACAGCCGCGTGCGCCGCTGTGCGGGATGGGTACCTGCTACGAATGTCGCGTGGCGGTCGATGGGGTGCGCAACACCCGCTCGTGCATCGAAGCGGTCCGCGACGGCATGCAGGTGGAGACAGCACAGTGACCGTCGGTCGGAGCACCGCGGTCGACGTGCTGGTGGTGGGCGCCGGTCCCGCCGGCATGAGCAGCGCGGTTGCAGCGGCCGAACGCGGCAAGCGCGTCCTGGTGCTCGATCAGGGGATGCGCTCCGGCGGACAGATCTGGCGGCACCGCGACACTGCATCGTTGCCGAGGATCGCTCGCCATTGGCTCGACCGCCTGCAGGCCGCCGGTGTGACCATCGCTCACGGTGCGCGGGTGGTGGACGCAATCTCTGCCAGCGAACTGGTGGTCGATTTTCACGGTCGCGTCGAGCGTCAGCGAACCGGAGCGTTGGTGATCGCTACCGGGGCGCGAGAGCGGCTGCTGCCGTTTCCAGGATGGACGCTTCCCGGCGTCGTCGGTGTGGGTGGCATGCAGGCCTTGATCAAGAGCGGCCTGGCGCTCGACGGCGCGCGCGTCGTTGTCGCCGGATCGGGACCGCTACTCTTTCCGGTTGCCAGCGCGGTCGCAGCCGCGGGTGCCGATCTCCGGTTGGTCGCGGAACAGGCGCCGCGGCGCGCGCTGTTGGCGTTCGGTGCCGCGCTCGTCGCCAAACCCGCTGCGATAGTGCAGGCCGCGTCGTATCGGTGGCGCTTCCATCGAGCGCCATTCCGGACCGACTGCTGGATCACGCGAGCCGAAGGCAACGGCCGTCTTCGCCGGGTACACGTCGTGCAGCGTGGCAGTCCGCGCGTGATTGACTGCGACTGGCTCGCCACGAGCGCGGGCCTGGTGCCTCACGTCGAACTGGCTGCGCTCCTGGGTTGCGCGCTCACCGCCGATGCAGTGCACGTGGATGCGGCACAGGCGACAACAGTGCCGGGAATCTGGGCGGCCGGTGAATGCACCGGCGTCAAGGGCGACGCCGCGGCGCTGGTCGAAGGTGAGATCGCGGGTGCGTCGGCGGCCGGTGACGATCCCGGTGCCCGTCGAACGTCGGTGCAGCGGAAACGCGCCGCCGGCCTGGCCTTTGGCCGCCGGCTGGGGGAACGCTTCGCGCCGCGCCGCGAGCTCCTCGAGCTTGCCACGCCGGAGACCATCATCTGTCGTTGCGAGGACGTGCGGCGCGGCGACGTCGATCCCGCCTGGTCACAGCGCCAGGCCAAGCTCTGGACTCGCGTGGGCATGGGCGAATGCCAGGGCGCGGTGTGTGGACCGGTCTGCGCCGCGCTGTTCGGTTGGGAGCTCAACGCAACCCGGCCGCCAGTGGGCAATCCGCTCTGCGGCGGCTGGTGCGGCGCGCTCTCGCGCGATTCATGATCCCGGCCATGCCCTAGGCGGAGTCGCCGGTTTCCAGTGCCGTCACGGCGGCTGTCGCAAGGCGGCGCAGCCTGGCCGCATCGGCTTCCCCGAGTTTGTGGATCATCAGATGATCCACGTCATTCCACGCCCGCCGCACCGTGCTTTCCAGCAGTCGCGACCGCGGCGCCGGATACACCAGCATCACGCGGCCGTCGTGCGGGTCCGGACGCCGCTCGATCAGACCACCGCGCTCGAGTCGCTGGACCATGCGGGTCACGGTCGGCGGTTCGACGCCGAGAATGCCGGCGAGCGCTACCTGCCGGAGACCGGGCGTGTCCCACACCGCCAGGAGCAGGAGGTCCTGTCCGGCATGCAACCCGAGCGGTGCCAATAGTCCCGCGAGCTTGCCGCGATGCACGCGCGCCAGGGCCCAGAGCGTGGCGCCCAGATTGTCGCGCGTCACGAGCCCTCACCTGGTAGCGCCGTGGCAACCAGCACGGTGGTGATCGCCAGCATCGCGATGGTCAAGGAGAGCTCGGCAATGATCGCCCGTCGAAGCTTGCGCTCGCACCCGGGCACGCCGGCTTTCAACGCCGGCGTCACCACCCGCCAGTTGTACCAACCCAGTGCCATCACACCCGCCATGCACCCCAGCTTGAACAGCAGCAAGCGACCCCACGTCGATTCCAGCAGCATGCGGACGGACGCACCGGAGTATACCAGCGCTGCCGTGACTCCCGACGCCACCACGAGTACCACGCCGATCCGGGCAAAGATCGAGTACCGATGGATTACCGAGGCAAGATGCGGGATGTGCGCCGAATGATTCACGAGCGGCAGCAGCGCGATCATCAGCACTGCAAGCGTGCCGAGCCAGATGCCGGCACCAACAAGGTGCAGGAGGTCAACCACGCGCCCACTCAGCGAGGGCCAGGGGTCGCCTGCGGCGTGACCCATACCCGTCTGTCCGCAGAGCATCGCCGCAACCAGCACCACGACGAGGACATCAGGCATTCGGGGCCGGACAAATGCGACGAGGATGAGCGTCACGGCCACCGCGAGGCTCTGAAGCAGCCACGCGTGGCCCCAGCTCCCGGTCAGCAGCGCGTTCCGCACCAGGTCGAACGTGATGTGGTCGCCGGGATCCAGCAGTGAATCCAGCTGGAGGAGGCCGCGGGCGAGAATGGCGAGCAGTAGGCCGATGAGCGCCGCTGGCGGAACGCGCTCAAGGCGCCGACGCGGCGAATCACGGGGCGCGAAGTCGTGGTCCAGCGGCCGAAGCAGCCACCCCACGACCTGCGTGCCGACAAGCAGGAGAAGCGCGATATAGATCAATCCCCGCACCACGGCGTACAGTGCGAGGAGACCTTCGCTCATCGGGTCGCTATGCTGGCGAGCAGTCGGCGCAGAGCCCGTAGAGTACGAGCTCGTGGTTCTCCAGAGTGAATCCCGGCGGGACGATGTCGTTCAGCGACTGGACGCATCCCATGACCTCGTAGACGCGGTTGCACTGACGGCACCGGAAGTGGTGGTGGTGAGGCTTGCCGCGCGGCTCGTACCGCGGCACCTCGCCAGGAAGCTCGACGACGTCGAGCCAGCCTTCGTTGACCAGCGTGCGAATGTTGCGATAGACCGTCGCAATACCCAATCC
>JBOHRY010000086.1:0-2782 GCA_050732955.1 Gemmatimonadales bacterium
GGTGCCGCCGGTGACGAAGCACCGCTTTCCGGTCACCTCGCGCCAGACGTAGTCGGCGATGTCGTGCGAACGCTGATCGCCGGTGATCTCGTAGCGCCGCGCGGCAGCGATGATCTTTGGAATGGTCGTGTTGGCGTGCAGCCGCGTGAGTTCGTCGCGCCCTTCGGCGAGCGGCGTGAGCACGCGCACATGGTCGAACAGCGTGCTCACATCGATCCATGACATGTCGCCGGTGATCGCGGCGAGATTGTCGAGTGATTCGCCGATGCCGCCAAACTCCGTGCGGAGGATCGCCTGCATCTGCGTGTCGTCGAGCGGTTGCACCCAGTCGCGGGTCCAGCCGCCCATCTTCTTCGCGACGTCGAGCGCCTGTGCGTTGCCGCCCAGGGTGTAACTGTCGAGCATCCCGGCCAGGATCTTGTGATAGGTATAGAACGGCGCCCAGACACCGCGGCGCGCCTTGAGCCGGTCGAAAAGTTCTTCCGGAAACGCGCTGAGGTAACCATTGGTCTGCTGACACCTGGCGAGCTCGCCCACGAGCAGGTCGTTGCGTGCCTTGACCGCCGCGTTGCCCGTCTGCGCGGCCATCAGCGCGCACCCCGAGAGATAATGGCCCACGAAGTGGCCGCGCAGTTCGTTGTTCGGCGCTTCCCAGCCGTAGTACGGCTCTGCGCTCGAGGGGAGGCCGGCCGTGATCCGGAATGAATGCATCAGGCGGTCGGGGTCGAGCCCGAGCAGAAAGCGCCGGTTGACGTTCAGGTCGTCGAGAAACGGGCCCGGCAGCAACCTGACCTGATGCAGATCGAACGGTCGCGCGACGATCGCCGCGCCCCTGCGGGCCAACTCGCGGCGCACGCTCCGTGGAAGTACGGGAACCGCGGCGAGTGCAGCGAGCGCCACGCTCGACGTGGAAACGAATTCGCGACGGGTGGGTTGGCGGGGCATGAGGTTCTCGCGATGGGCGGGTCGGATTGAAGATATGTTCACGGCCGCTGGGGCGCAGATTATACTGCGGGTTCCGCGACACAGCCGACCAGTCGGTGTGCCTTGCCCGTCCCGCAGTCCAGGAGATGCCAGTTATGCCCGTCCGCCCGTTGTGGTCCGCCGTCGCAGCCTCCGTTCTCGTCGTCGTGGCCGCCGCCGCGCAGCGCCCCGATGTCCCCGGCGCGCCAGGTGGTCGCGGCGGCCGTGGAGGTCGAGGTGCCGACAGCGGAGCGGTGGACACCACCGGCGTTCCCGCCATCGAGCGCATCGTCGAAACGCACCACATGGGCAAGATCGATGGCAAGGCGATCGCCTACACGACGCATACCGGAACCATGGTGTTGCGTGATGAGGACGGGAAGCCCAAGGCGTCCGTCTTCTTCATCGCCTACACCAAGGACCAGGAAGAGCCGGCGACGCGCCCGGTCACCTTCTTCTTCAACGGCGGTCCAGGCTCGGCGTCGATCTGGCTCGACATGGGAATCATGAGCCCGATGCATCCCGAGATGGGTCCGAACGGTTCGCAGCCGGCGCCGCCGTACAACCTCGTCGACAATCCCGAGTCACCGCTGGACGTGACCGACCTGGTGCAGATCGACGCGATGATGACCGGCTATTCGCGACCCGCCAAGGGCGTCAAGGCAGCCGACTTCACCGGCGATCGCAACGACATCCAGATGTTCGGCGAATTCATTCGTGACTATCTCGACAAGTACCACCGCTGGCAGTCGCCGAAATACCTCTTTGGCGAGAGCTACGGCACCTTCCGCTCCGCCGGCCTCGCTTCCGAGCTGCAGAGTGGTGAAGGCATCGAACTCAACGGGATCATGTTGCTCGGCACCGTGCTCGATTTCCAGTTCATCTCGCCTTCGCCGACCAACGACATTGGCTACGCGGCGTTTCTCCCGACCTATGCTGCCACAGCATGGTATCACAAGAAACTTGCGCCCGATCTGCAGCGGCAGTCACTCGACCAGGTAGTGCAGCAGGCCCGGACCTACGCATTCGGTGACTATCTCACCGAGATGGCGCAGGGGAACGCGCTGCCGCAGGCGCAACGCACCGCCGTGGCACAGAAGCTCGCGCAGCTGACCGGGGTGTCACCGCAGTTCGCGCTCAATACCAACCTGCGCATCGATCCGGGGACATACCGGACCGAGCTGCTGCGCGACAAGCGTGAAACCGTCGGCCGGTACGACAGCCGCATGCTCGGCATCAACGGCAACGCGTCCAGCACGCGGGAAGACTACGATCCGTCGGACGTGGCGCCGACCGGTGCATTCATGTCGGCGTTCATGCGGTACATCGAAGAGGATCTCGGCTACACCAGCAACCTGCAGTACTACCTGGGAGGCCACACCGGGCGCTGGGAGTATACCCCTGGGCAGTTCCCGACCGAGGTCGATGCGCTCCGGACCGCGATGGCCAAGGATCCGTTCCTGCATGTGATGGTGGGCGCCGGGTACTACGACATGGCGACGCCATTCGCCAACGCCGAGTACACCTTCAATCACCTGGGGTTCGACGAGACCTACAAGGATCGCGTCAAGTTCACGTACTACGAGAGCGGCCACATGGCGTACCTGAACCAGTCATCGGCCCGGCAGCTCAAGAGCGACATCGCGAAGTTCATCGAGTCGACCGTGCACGGCGGGACGTCAACGGCGACACCGTGATGGCGAGGACGTGAGGGCGTGAGGGCGTGAAGACTTCGGCACGTACATCCCAATGCGATGCTGCCGCAAAGGTCTTTACATCTCACGCCCTCACGCCCTCATCCTAAATCCCTGCCCGCTCC
>JBOHRY010000087.1:0-13113 GCA_050732955.1 Gemmatimonadales bacterium
ATGCCATGACCGGCTGGCGCATCGGCGCGTCGTACGCTCCGATCGAATTGACCCGCGCCATCGCCGCGCTGCAGAGCCACATGACGACCGGCGCAAATCAGCCGGCGATGTGGGCAGCCGCGAAGGCGTTCAGTGATCCCGAGATCGACAAGGAAGTCGAGCAGATGGTGGCCGCATTCCGTCGTCGCCGCGACTATCTGGTGGCTCGCTTCCAGGACCAGCTTCCGGGGGTGGAATTCGTCGAGCCCCACGGCGCGTTCTACTTTTTCTTCCGGGTCGATGCCATGGGCGCCGACGGCAGCTTGACCGGCACAGCCTTCTGCGAACAGCTGATGCGGGACGAGGGTGTCGCTCTGGTGCCCGGCGGCGCATTCGGCGATGACCGCTGGGTGCGGCTCTCGTTCGCGGTGTCCGACGGAGAACTCGAGGCGGCGTGCGACCGCGTGGTACGGTTCGCCGAGCGGCTGGGATCCGCTGCCGGGGTGCGTTGAGTGGCTCTCGAAATCCACGTCGTGACCCGGCCTGAACCGTTGCCGTCGCTGCGCTGGCAGTGGGATCCCGAGACCGACATCCTCACCGGCAGCATCAAGTCCGACGGCCGCGGCGGCGGATATACCGGCACCGTCGAGCTGAATGACGATGAGGGCTCGATCGCGGTGCTCGACGTGAACAGCGGTGTCCTGTGCGGAATCGATATCGTGGTCTGGCCCGAAGTCACGACACTGACCGGCCTCGCCGCGCCGGTCGAGGCGCGCCATGGGCAGGTGATGGTGCCATCCCGCACCGCCAAGCGGGGCGTCGCCGCGATCGAATTCGATACCACCCTCACCGTCTCGACGGACCCTGGCGAGCGGGTTTTCCATCTGCGTATCGGGACGCGGCGCCCGGTCGAACCGGTTCGCATCGCCGACCACTTCGTGGTCGAGGTGGACGCCGCGCAACGGCTTGCTGGGTTCTGGCTCGAGGACGTTCCGCCGCCGCCGGCGGCGGAGTGAGGCCCCTCAGCGGCAACCAGTCCGCGCCATATTAGAGGATGCGTCTCGCGCACCTCGCGGATCCCCATCTCGGATTCCGGCAATACCATCGCCTCACGCCGCGCGGCAGGAATCAGCGCGAGGTGGACGTGGCCGAGGCGTTCATCCGGGCGATCGATGGGGTGATCGACGTTCGGCCCGATGTGGTCGTCGTCGCCGGCGATCTCTTCCACGCCGTGCGACCGACCAATTCCGCGATCCTGCACGCCGTGCAGCAGTTCAGCCGCCTGGCGCGGGAGCTTCCCGGCGTTCCCGTCGTGGTGATCGCCGGCAACCACGACACCCCGCGATCGACCGACACCGCTTCCATCTTCGGCCTGCTCGACGAACTCGGCTGCGTTTACGTCGCCGATACATCGGCGCGTCGCATCGCGCTTCCGAAGCTGGATCTCAGCATCCTCGCGGTGCCGCATCAGGCACTCTTCGAGACGCCGCGGGTGACGCTCGAACCCGCGGGCCCGGAGACGCACCAGGTCCTCGTCATTCACGGGGAGACGCCAGGACTCTTTGGCGATGACCATGCCTTGGCTGAGCCGGGCGGAGCATTGCTCTCCGACGACGACCTCCGCGGCGACTGGACCTACGTGGCACTCGGTCACTATCACGTGCAGCACAAGGTTCGCGACCGCCAGTGGTTCTCAGGCTCGCTCGACTTCGTCTCGACAAATCCGTGGGGTGAACTCCGGGAGGAGCGCGCGTCGCGCATCGTCGGCAAGGGATGGCTGCTCGTCGATCTCGACAGTGGACGGATCGAGCGGCGGGCGATCGCTGCACCCCGCCGCTTTCTCGATCTGCGCTGGCTCGACGCCGAGGACCTCGCGGCTCCGGAACTCGATCGCCTGATCGCCGGGGCAGTGTCGGATGTCCCCGGCGGGATCACCGATGCTGTCGTCCGCCAAGTGATCCGCAACGTACCTCGCGCCGTGGCGCGGGAACTCAATCACGCGCAGGTCCGGGCGTGGAAAGCCGAAGCGTTGCATTTCCAGCTGGACCTGCGCCGGCCGGAAGACCCGACGCGGATCGTCGGCATGGGCGCGCCGGGCCATCACCAGACCCTTCGCGAGATCGTCGGGAACTACCTCGGCGGTCGCGAACTCCCGCCGGGATTCGACACCGAACGTTTCGTGGGACGCGGCCTGGAGTTTCTTGCCGCGACCGATTCCCAGAGCGGAGAGGACTGAGATGCAGATCCTCCGGCTCAGGCTGGTCAACTTCCGGCAGCACGAATCGACCGAACTCGTCTTTGACCGCGGCCTCACCGGAATCGTCGGTCCCAACGGCGCGGGGAAGACGACACTGCTGGAGGCGATTGCCTACGCGTTGTACGGTGTGCCGGGCACCCGAGGCACCCGGGAGACGCTGCGACGCCGTGGTGCGCCGCCGAGATCCCGATTCGAGGTGACGCTCGACTTCCAACTGGGAATGCATCACTACCGTCTCACGCGCACGCTCACCATGGCCGAACTCTGCCAGGACGGCGAACCGATCGCGAGCAGCACCGGCGCCGTGACCGAACGCATCACCTCGCTGCTCGGGATGACGCGCGACGAATTCTTCAACACGTATTTCACGGGCCAGAAGGAACTGGCGGTGATGGCGGCGATGGGTCGCACCGAGCGCGCGCAGTTCCTTTCCCGGGTCATTGGATATGACCGTCTGCGCGATGCCCAGGAGCGATTGCGGGCGGAACGCTCGTCGTTGCGTTCGCAGCTTGCGGGGATCGAGCAGGGACTCGCCGACCCCGAAACGATCGAGGCTGAGCTGGCGCAGGCCTTCGCCGCACTCGAGGCGGCGCGAACCGGCCGCGCGGATGCATTGGTGCGTGAGCGGGAGGCGCGCGAGCGCCTGGCGACGCTCACCCCGGGGTGGGCGGCGGCGCAGGAGCGGCGCACGGCGTGGCAATCGCTCGACGGAGAGCGACGGCTGCTTGACAAGCGCGTCGCGGTGGCGCGCGAGCAGTTCCGAGCCCTCGATCAACAGCTGGCGCTGGCGCTTCAGGCGCGGGATCGGCTGGTCGAACTCGGCCCCACCATGCTGGAGTGGAATACCCTGGCCGTCGAGCGCGATTCACTCGATGGCGCGGCCCAGGCGTACGCGGTCCGCAGCCGCACGGCCGCTCGCCGCGACCAGGCGCGCCGCAGGCTGGGTGAGCTCGAGCCGCAGGTGGCGGCACTCGCCGATCCGGTGCGCCTCGGCGTCCTCACCGAGGCTCGCGCCACCGCCGCGCGGGCTCGCGAGTCGGCCGATCGCGAGCTCAACACGCGGCGCACGCGGTGGACCCAGGACGTCCAGGAGGTGCGTACCAAGCTCGACGCGTTTCGCGACCGGTACCGGGAGCTCAAGGAGCAGCGCGAACTGATCGAGCGGCAAGGGAGTGCCGGCATCTGTCCCACGTGTGGCCGTCCACTGGGCGCCGCTGATGCCGCCCGCCTGCTTGACCTGCTGGGGCGCCAGCTCGACGAGGTCGAGACCGACGGAACATACTTCCGCCAACGCGAGTCTCAGCTCACCGAGATGCCGTCGGACGTCAAGGAACTGGAAGCGGAGCGGCAACGGCTCGATCAGGAGCTCAACCGGGCCAGTGGCGCGCTCGGCCAGGCACAGGCGCAGGCTCGCCAGCGGCGTGAGCTCGAAGCAGAGCGCGACCGCCTGCAGCAGGAGTTGATGCGGCTGGACCAGGAACTCGCGGGTCCGGCCGGAGCCTACGACGCCGCGCACCACGAGCAGGTACGCAATCGGCTGGCAGAACTCGATTCGCTGCGGCGCGAGCACGATCAGCTGGTCGGTGTCGCGGCGCGCGCCGAATCCCTCGTGGTGGAAGCCTCGGCGGCTGAACAGCACGCTTCGGCCGCGGAGGCCGGGCTGCTGATCATCGACCAGCGACTGGCGGTCCTGGGATGGGACGCGACAATGTTCGATGTGATGGCGGGATCGGTGCACGAAGCGGAATCATCGCTTCAGGCCGCGTTGTACGCGGTGCAGACCGCCGCCGACCAGCTCGAACGCGCCGAGCGAGACCGGGCGGCGGCACTGCTGCGCCAGGCCGACCGCGCCAGCAAGGCCGCGACCGCGCGCGCGCTGGGTGGAGAAATCAACCTGCTCGACGAGCTCGACCGGGCGTACTCGGACCTGCGTACCCTGTTGAACCTTGAGCTCCGGCCCGATCTCTCCGAGCGCGCGTCGGTGCTGCTCCGCGACCTCACCGCGGGTCGCTACGCCGACCTCGAGCTCGACGAAGGCTATGTGCCCGCGGTGGTCGAAGACGGCGAGGTCAAGCCGGTCCTTTCCGGCGGCGAGGAGGATGTGGTCAACCTGTCGCTGCGACTCGCGATATCGCAATTGATTGCGGAGCGCGCCGGACAGCCGCTTTCGCTGCTGGTCCTCGACGAGATCTTCGGGTCGCTCGACGACGAGCACCGCGCGTCGGTTCTCGCGCTGCTGCGCGCACTCTCGGATCGCTTCCCGCAGGTCATCCTTATCACGCATGTCGAAGGAATGCAGGATGCGTTCGACCGCGTGATCCGGATGTCGTACGACGTCGAATCGGGCGTCACCACCGTCCGCGAGGACACACCGGAGCCGGTCGATGTGGCGGTCTGACCGAACGCTGGCCGGCCCGGTGCCCGCAGCCGAAACCGATATCGAAGCGCTCAACCGCGTCTTCTCCGAGGCGTTCACCGAGCGGTACCGGCGCGACGGGCTCTCCAGTGTCCGGGTGCCGTACCTCAACCCCGCAGTCTGGCGTTTCGCCATTGCCGACGCTGGTCCGGGTGCCCTGATCTGGCGCGACGGGCGCGGCGAACTCGTGGCGTTCAACATGGTGCACTGCTCGGGAAGCGAAGGGTGGATGGGTCCACTCGCCGTGCGCACGGACCGGCAGGGTCGCGGGCACGGGCAGCAGATCGTGCGCGAAGGGATCGCGTGGCTCGAGGCACAAGGCACCCGGACCATCGGCCTCGAGACCATGCCGCGCACGATCGACAACATCGGCTTCTACTCGCGGCTTGGATTTGTTCCCGATCGGCTCACCGTGACGCTCCATCGTGACCGGCTGCGGAGCGGCGCGATGCCGGATCCGTCCCTTGCCACGCTCGACCTGCCGGCGCGCGACGCCGGCATCCGGGAATGCGCCGCGTTGTCCAGCCGCGTCGCGGCGGGTGTGGACTTCACCCGTGAGATTGCGCTCACGTTGGAGCAGCAGCTCGGAGACGTCTCGCTGGTGCGAGACGCCGGCGGCCGACTCGGGGCGTTCGCGCTCTGGCACGCCGTGCCGCTGGCGCACGGCCGGACGCGTGAGGAGTTGCGAATCCTCAAGCTTGGCGCCGTCGACGCCGCGGCGGCAGTTGATGTCATCGCGGCCGTCGAGCACGAAGCCGCCGCGATGGCGTTGGGGCGAATCGCGCTCCGCTGCCAGACTCGCCACGCCGACCTCTATGCGAAACTCATCGACGACGGATTTCGCGTGCAGTGGACCGACCTGCGGATGACTCTGGCCGGGAAGCCGGAGCCCGAGCACCGCGGTGTGCTGTTGTCGAACTGGGAAATCTGATGGACCTGATGGACAAGGAGCCGGAGGGATCCCGGATCCAGTTGCTCACCCGTTCGCTCAGGCGATTTGTCGCGGGCATCTGAATGCTGCGGCGATCGGAACGCATCGGTGTGCTGCATGCAATCCGCGAGTGCTGGCGCATGCGCCGCGCGACCGGCGCCACGTCGCGGGAATTCTTCCGGTACCGGCTGTGGAACTCCGCCACGCCACTGGCGGAACGGATGAGCTTCATGACCTGGGCGCAACGTCGCCCGCTCGAGGCCTTTCTCAATCCCAGGACCGAAAGGTTCCTGGTGCGCTCGAAGCTCTGGAGTGACGGCTTCTACCGCGATCACGGACTGCCAACGCCGTCCAGGATCGGCATCTGGAGTCCGCGCGCCGACCCGCGTTCCGCATCGGACCGGCTGCGGACCCGCGACGAACTGATTGCCGTGATTGCCCCGCTGTCCGCGGGCGTGGTGTTCAAGCTCGATGTCAGTGGTGGTGGCAGGTCGGTGCTGGTGTTCACCTCGGCCGACCGGAGCGGGTTGCGTCATCCGTCCGGCGAACACTGGTCGTACGATCGCCTGATCGACCGGATGGCGATCGGCGAACCATGGCTGGTGCAGGCGCGTGTTACGGCACATCCCGTCCTCGCCGCGCTAGCACAATGTGACTACACAGTCACATTGCGACTGGTAACGTGCCGACGCACCAATGACCGCATCTTGCTTCTCCCGGCAACCCTCAAGTTGCCGTCGATCGCAACTGGCGTGGACAATTTCGGCAGGGGCAACGTTGCCATCGCGGTGAGCGAAGAGGGAGTCATGGGCCAGGGGGCGCTGGGAGTCGACGGACCGCCGATCGACAAGCATCCCGTGACCGGAGTGCGGTTCCACGGCCAGCGCGTTCCCGATTGGGATGATGCCGTCGCGCTGGTGACGCGCGGCCAGTTGCTGATCGGTGAATTGCGGTCAATCGGATGGGACATCGCCATGACGCCACAGGGACCGATGATCCTCGAGGGGAATGTGTGGTGGGGTGCGGACGTCCTCCAGCAGCCCGGATTGCGCGGCGTGCTGCGCGGCGAATTCATCGATTTTCTCGACGAAATCGGCGCCGGACACCTGGTGAATCAGCAGCGCCGGATGGATGCAGCGAGGTGATCAATCCCCTCACCACGGTGCGGGCGGGAACGCGTCAGCTCCTCGGTGTCCGCGCGACGGCGGACGTTCCCGTGTTGCAGCAGCTGCGTCAGATGGCGCAGCTGCGCTCCGCGTCGGGGGTAAGCCGCGCCGAGTACTTCAAGTATTGCGCGTGGCGGCCGGAACTCACCCTGGTGGAACGCCTCACGTACACCAGCCACCGCGAGCGCCGCGCAACCGAAACGGCCACCAATCAGCGTGAGCCGATACGCCGGCACCGCCCCAAGTCGGAGCAGCAGGAGCGCTTCGCCCAGGCCGGTCTTCCGCTACCCACGCTGCTCGGCCGGGTCGGCGTCGTGCCGGGAATCCGTGACATCGGTGTGGCGATCCTCGATTCGGCCGGGATGCTCGCGGAATGGCTTGCCACGAACGCGCGCGGTGGGCTGGTGTTCAAGCCGGAGCTGGGGATGCAGGGCAATGGCATCATGGTCGCCGCGGACGGTGCGTCGGACGGGGTCGTGCTGCTTTCGGGGGTCGAACTCTCGACGTCAGCGCTTTGGCGGCGACTCTCCGCTGGCACCGGCGGTTGGCGGATCGAGCGCTGGATCCGTCCCCATCCCGCGCTGGCCGGATTCCGACCGGGGGCGACGCCGACGGTGCGCGTGTTGACGCTCCTGGTGGATGGCGGCGCCGTCGTGCATGCTGCTACGCTCAAGCTGCCGGTAGGCGATTCCGGAGTGGACAATCTCGCCCAAGGGAATCTCGTCGCGACGATCGATCTCGAGGCCGGTGTGGTCGGCGCCGCAACCGATGGCCTGGGCAACCTCCGGCTCGATCATCATCCAGGGAGCGGTGCCTCCATCCGCGGGCTGCAGTTGCCGTGGTGGTCGGAAGTGCAGGCCGTGGCTCGCCGTGGGGCGCTGCTCCTGGCGCCGCGTCGCGCGATCGGATGGGACGTCGCGGTCACGGAGAGCGGACCGGTCGTGATCGAGGCCAACTCCAGCTGGTGCGAGAAACTGATACAACTTCCCGCCGGACGAGGACTCACCCGCGGTGCGTTCATTCGCCTGCTGCACGAGGTCGATGCCGGAGCGATCCTGGCCCGTCGCCGGCGCATGTCGCCGGAGTGGCTGGAATTCGAAAGGGCCGCGCTCGCCGGCGTGGCGTGAACCTCAACGAAGGGTTCGGACGGCCCGGAGGCGTTCGGCCAGGCTGCCGGGAGTGGCGCCGTTGAAGTACAGCTGAGCCCACAGCTCCATCCCGACCACCTTGCGGCCAACCATCGGATGCCGGCGCATCACCTCATGCATCCGGGCTGTCTCGCGCGGGTGCCACTTGAAGAGCTCCGGCACCATCCCGCCATGCAGCAATCCTTCATACCCGGTCATGAAGCGGTCGGGAATCGCGAATCCGACCTTGGGCGCATGAATGATCGCGTCGGGGAGCAATCCGGCCGCGGCCGACTTGACGATGCGTTTCCGCTGTCGCCGATCATACTTGGCGCCCGGGGAGAGATGCAGCCCGAAATCGATGATTTCGTTTTCAATGAAGGGCACCCGCGCCTCGATCGACGCCGCCATCGTCATCTTGTCGTTGGCGTTGAGAAGTACGCGAAGGTGGTGATAGAAATCGTCGAACTCGCGGGCGAGCAACGCGCGCTCGTCGAGGCGGGGAATCGCTTGCAGGCGTGCGAAGAGTGACCGGGCCCGGTGCTGTCGCATCCCGCCGTCGATCACCAGTTCCGCGCCAGGAGGCGCCTGCAGCCACGTGCTGCGTCGCTCGAACGGCTCGGCAGCGAGTTCGCCGAGGTCGAACGGTGCGAACGCCCCGAGCCAACGGCCCAGTGTCCGGAACGGTGCGACGTCGGGGATGAAACGGGCGTGTCGCTGCCGCAGCCGCCACATCTCGGCGACGTCCGACTGCCAGCGGTAACCGCCGAAGAGTTCGTCCGACCCCTCGCCAGTCACCAGCACCTTGAAACCCTCCTGCTGCACGGCGCGGCTGACCTTCAGCGCGAGCGGGTTCTGATGGAAGTAGAGCGGCTCGTCATTGTACCACGCCGCACTGGCCCAGAGTTCCGGGAATTCCTCGTCGGTGATTCGAACGCGGTGCAGGCGCACCGCCAGGTGCTTGGCGACCTGGGCTGCCTTGTCTGCCTCCGATGGTGTCACGCCGTCGGCGTCGGCGACAAACGCCACGAGGTCGGGCTTGTGCCGGCGGGCAATCGCGGTCGTAAGCGACGAGTCGAGTCCGCCACTGCACATCACGGCCAGCGGCGCATCGCTCTGAAGGTGTGCCTCGACGCTCCGCTCGAGCAGGCCGCGAAATGTCTTCACCTGCTTGTCGAACGGCTCACGGCCGCTCCGGATGATTCGTTCGACGTCGATGTCGCGCTCGAGATCGAACCAGGTGATCGTCGATACCGACTCCGGTGAACACCGCATCAGCGTCCCGGGAACGACGCTCTTGACCCCGACGAACGCGGTCCAATCACCGACCAGGCGCTCGAGGCAGACCTGGGTCACCAGCGCGTGCACATCGGGCACGGCAGGAATGGCTGGATGACCCAGCACACCCTTGATCTCGGACGCGAAGACCAGCAGACCAGCAGTCTCCGCGACGTAAAGGGGCTTGATGCCGCTGCGATCGCGCGCCAGCCAGAGCGTTCCGCTCCGCCGGTCGAACCAGGCGAGCGCAAACATCCCGTTGAACCGCGGCACCGCGGCCTCCGGGCCCCAGCGATGCATCGCGTGCAGCACCACTTCGCTGTCGCAATCTGATGTGAATTGCACGCCCTCGGTCGCGAGCTCGCTGCGGAGTTCGCGCCAGTTGTAGACCTCTCCGTTGTATGCGAGCGCGCTGCTGCCATCGGGCATCACGAACGGTTGATGCCCATGCGGAGTCAGGTCAAGGATGCTGAGGCGGTCGAGCCCGAGGGCCACCGGCCCGTCGGCCCAGACGCCACGATCGTCGGGACCACGATGCCGCTGGCGATCGAGCATCCTGCGCGCGTTGTCGCCATCGGCGCGGGCGCCGTCACGATGCCAGAAACCTGCGAGACCGCACATGAAACGCTACCGGCCGTGACGAAAGTCGCTCTATCGTTCCGGGTGCAGCGCGCGGACCGCGGGCGTGGCGCTCTTTTCCGGCTGCCATTCCCCCGCGTGCTTCACGTACATGTCCAGCCAGGCCGTCCAGCGCGCCCACTGGTCGAGGTCCGACTCGCTGGTCGCCGGGCCGTGATCCTCGTAGGGATACATGAAGAGCGCCGCCGTCTTCCCCAGGGCACGCAAGGCCTGCATCATGCGAATCGAACTGATCGGATCGGTGCCGAAGTTCTGATCCTCCATCGAGTGATACATCAGCACGGCACCCTGGATCTTGTCGGCGTACAGGAAGGGTGACATCTCCTCGTAGGTCTTCTGGCCCACCCAGAAATCGCGGCGTTCGTTCTGGAATCCGGTCGGCGTGAGCGTCCGGTTGTACATGCCATCCCCTGCGATTCCCGCCTTGAAGAACGGCGTATGCGCCAGCGCGTTCATGGTGCTGAACGCGCCGTAACTGTGGCCGCCGATCCCCAGACGCGACCGGTCGATGTAGCCATCCTTGTCGAGCGCGTCGATGACCGTGGAGAGATCCATCACGAGATCGCTGACGTAATTGTCGTTCATCCGTCCATTGTCGCCGACGATCGGCGGATCGAAATCGGCCACGGCGTAGCCCTGGGTGGCCAGGTATTCGATCGTGCGCGGACCGGCGGCCGGGAAGCGGTTCACGTTCTCCGTCCGGAGCGTGCGATCGTACTCGGCCTGCGTGGTGTACTCGTACGGGTAGAACCAGAACATCCCCGGCAGCCGGGTGCCCGATTGATAGTCGGCCGGCAGCGTGAGATTCACGACGAATTTGAAGCCATCGGGGCGCGTGACCGGAATGCGTTTCCGGACCAAGCCGGTGAACTCGGGGGTGTAGTCCTTGTTGTCGGTGAGCTTGGTGAGTTGTCCGGTGGCGCGCACCCAGAGATAGGAGTTGGCGACCTCGGTGGGCGTCTCCCGGCTCACGATCGCGCGATTGAAATCGTTATCCAGCGGTTCGATGACTGATTCCGTCGCGTTCTTCGGGCCTTCGAAGATCCGGGTATGTTCGCCGGTGCGGATGTCGTACCGATCGACGTAGGCCTGCGGCGGGTTGGCGAGGAAATCCGGCGAGTAGTGCGTACCGGACAGGAAAACACCGTTCCCGTCCGTGGTCACCATCGCGACATCGCCGCCGAGCGTGCCGCGGCGGCTCAGCATCGCCCCGGGATTGCGGTAGAACGCCAGCGAGTCGTTCGCCGCACCACCGCGCCCGCCGCCGCCACCGCCTCCACGACCACCGCGGCCGCTTGTGAACGATGGCGCGTAGCCGCGTTGGCGGATGATCACGTGCTTGCTGGCGGTGTCGGCGAGGTTGACGGCATAGAGATCGCCGGTGCCGATGTTGTTGTCGGCGATGAAGACGGTCTTCGCGTCATCGCTGAACAGGACGCTGCTGATCGGTCCGCTCGCGACGTAGAGCACCTTGGTGTCGCCTTTGCCGAATGGGGGTAGCCACTCGACAAGTCGATCCTTCCGCGCGCCCGTACCACCGCGCCCGCCAAATGTTTGTGCGGCGTCGGTCGTGTCGCCGTCGTCCCGTCGTCCCGAGGGTTCCGACTCGACGTACGACATCCCCGATCCTTGCGGCATCCAGGCGAGGTCGCGTTTCGCGTCCGCGTTGCGACCACCCCGGCCACCACCGGCTGCAGTGTCGGGTGCCTGGCCTTCACGCAGCGGGCGCTTCTGGATTTCCGCCACCACCTTGCCGCTGGCATCCCAGAGCTCCTCGGCGGTGCCGAAACTGCCGTACTGCACCACGTACGAGAACGGCTGCTGCATCGTCGTGACCCGGAAGTAGCTCGCATCGGGCGAGGCATCCACGCTGGAGATCATCGCGGGCGCTCCGATCTTCTTCACGGCGTGGGTCTTCACGTCGATCACCGCGAGTTGGCCGGTGACGTAGTACTTCATGAGTTCCATGTCGTAGGGTTCGTCGAGCAGGCTCGCGAAGTTGCGCTCCGGCTCCTTGGTGCCATTCAACCAGAGCCGTACCCGCGGTCCTTCTGCGATCTCGGGCTTGCGGGGCTCGGGGCCACGAGCATCGGGCACCAGCACGGCAATCACGTTCCGTCCATCGGCAGTCCAGTCGAGCGTCGTGACAAGGGTCGCGAGTAATGCCGCCTTCGTCACCACCGTCGACTTTCCGGTCGCCACGTCGGCTACGTATGCCTGAGACGTGCCGTCAAAGTTGGCGATGTACGCCAGTTGCGTTCCGTCGGGTGACCAGACCGGGCTGCTTGTCGTCGCGCCCTTGGGAATGATGATCGCCGTCGACTTGCCCGTCGTCGCGTCGATCAACGACAATCCCACCGAGCCACGCGTGGTGAGCGCGCGCGCCCGGTTGGCCTTCGGATCCACCTGCAGTCCGGCGAAGTAGTAGTGCGGCTTGCCGAAATCCCTCACGCTCGGCAGACCATCGCTTTCCTGGCGCAGAAAGTGAGTGCGGTCCGGGCTGGGCAGCGTCAGGTTAACGTTCTGGTATCGCGGTGCGGTGACCAGTCTGGTGATCGCAGGCGGCGGCGTCTGGTAGGTTTCCTTCGCGAGGATCGCCCGATCCGCGGCGATCTGTTGCGCCACATCCTGTTGCGCGTGCAGCGGAGCGGCGATCCACGCAAGCGCCGCGACGGAGTATGTCGCGAGGCGGGGGAAACGAAGACACGACATCATAGAGCGGTCCTGGCCTGGAAGGATGTGAAAATGGGGAGCTCCGCAGAATCATAGGTGGCGGGGCAAAGTGGAAGGGGCTGCGGGCTGACCGACCGCGTGACTCCTGCGCGGTGCGATGGCGGACGCGGCACTCGTCATTCTGCAACACGACTCCGGGAGAACTCGTGGCCACGAAGAAAGCCCCAGTCGGCAGGAAGCCCGCCCGAAAGGCGACGACGCGAAAAGCTGCTCGTCGAAACGCCGCAGAGGTCACAAAGGCCACAACGGCCAAGGCCCCAAAGTCCGGCAGGAGCGCCACGCGCGCCCTCACGGAATACCGTCGCAAGCGTGACTTCTCGAAAACGTCCGAACCCGAGGGTGGTCACCCATCCGGCCGGGTGAAGGCCTTGCGGTTCGTCATCCAGAAGCACGCGGCCACGAGCCTGCACTTCGATTTCCGCCTCGAGCTCGACGGCGTCATGAAGAGCTGGGCGGTCCCCAAGGGGCCGAGCCTCGATCCGAGCGTCAAGCGGCTGGCGATGCAGGTCGAGGATCATCCCAAGGATTACAACACGTTCGAAGGGACCATTCCGAAGGGCCAGTACGGCGGCTGCACGGTGATGCTC
>JBOHRY010000088.1:0-8881 GCA_050732955.1 Gemmatimonadales bacterium
GGCCCAGGCGGTTGACGACTTTGGCGAGGGCGCCTAGTTGGGTCTTGGCGTCAAACTCACGCTCGAGGTTAGCCCCGCTGGCAATCTTCGCGAGAGCTTCATCGCCTTCGAGTCTGCCGAACTCACCGAGGGCACGACGCTGTTGGTGGTCGCCAGCGGGTTCGTCGCGCAGCCGGCCAAACAGTGTGCGATGGTGGTCGAAGGAGAGGCGCCGAGCGACCACGACGAGCCAAGTCGTGAATCGGGCGGATCCGTCAGCCCGGAACGCGCGCAATCGGCGGAAATCGTCCTGGCGAAGCCGTTCCAGAACGAACGCGTAACGATCCATGATGGCATCGTGCCCGCCGCCAAGTGAGCGAGCAACGTGCAACAACAGCCGGGAATGATGCGTGATCAGCTCGTCCCAAGCCTGGTCGCGCGCCGCCGTATTCGCTGCGCTGAGGAGATCTGTGAGTTCGACTGGGAACGCCTCGGACAGGCGGCCTCCGCGGGTGGGCGCGTCGATGTAAACCTACTGCGCTTCGCGGCAGCGGGCGAGCGGCGAGTCGATTGCGATACGACAGCTTCCAACTCTGGAACTGCATGGTTGGCACTACCTATGTGGGTGAAAAACCCCGCAACGCCAAACACGTTGCGGGGCTTTCAGTTACATCAAAGCGGGCGACGGTGCTCGAACCCGCGACCCTCAGCTTGGGAAGCTGATGCTCTACCAACTGAGCTACACCCGCGCGTGCTCGAAAGTAGCGAACCGTGCGTCGCAAACAACCCGGACGGCGTTAAGCATTCAGCATTCGGCGTTAGGAAACAGCTGCGCCGACCGGACTGAGGTCCGTAGCGACGCCTTGACGCCCAACGCTTAATGCCATACGCCCAAGTCCTACTTCTTGTGATACCGCCACGCCGTGATCCCCGCCCCGGTGGCCGACACATTCACCGTCTGCTTGGCATCGGGCGCGAGAACCGGGAAGGCCGCCTCTTCTGTCGCCACGACTGCCCCCTGCGCATTGGTGAATTCGACCACCAGCGTGACCGGCACCGATGGAATCGTCTTGCCAGACGCGTTCTGTGCCGCCTTGCCGGTCGCCGTCATGGTCAGCTTGGCGCCGTCCTTCCGCACGAAGAAGCTGTCGATCGAGATCTCGACCGGCATGGCCAGGAGCCGCATCACGACCTCGACCTGTTTGTTGGTGTCCGCGACGAGCTGGTAGCCGTTGGCCAGAAGCCGCACATTGGACCCACCCAATGGATCGATGTCGAGCAGCTTCTGCGCAGTCGTGATCAGCTGCTTGCCATCCTTCATGGCCAGGTAGGTATTGGCCAGGTTGTACAACGCATCGTGATTCACCGGGTCCGTGGCCAGGATCTTCTGGAACGCGTCGGCCGCCGCCGGATAGTCCTTGTCGTTGAAGTAGTTGACCCCCGCATGCGCCAGTTCGCCGGTTGACATCGCACCGGACGACATCAACTGTCCCTCGAGCTTGGCGGCCTCGGCCGTTTTCCCGCTTCGACGCAAAGCCGATGCTAAACCCCGGCGGGCGTCTGCATCAGTGGAATCGACAGCGAGGTACATGCGGTATTGGGCGATGGCTGAGGAATCGTCGCCGGCCTGAACGTACAACACAGCCAAGTCATACGTTGAGCCCTTATAGATAGCGTCGGCCTGAGGATCAGAAGCAGTTCGTGAAGCCGGTAACGACTTTTCCTCGGCCAATCGGAAATAGAACATCACGCTATCGGGCATCGTCGGTTTTGAGAGCAAGAACGATTGGGCGAGGTTGTAGAAGCCCAACGGGAAATATCGAGCTACCAGCTGCGCGTCGCGCAAAACGGCAATTGAGGAATCAGCCCACGCCTGGCGCACCGCCGGCGCGAGTGCGGTGTCGCGGGCGTTTTTCATAAACCCGCTACTTGCGCCAACCAGCACCACCCACGCCTTCTGCCGCAGCGCCTTGACCTCCTCGGCGCAGTCTGGCGAGATCTTTTCCAGTCGGGTGAGCGACGAATCGGCGCCCCGCAAGTCACCGAGTTGCAGCTGGGCCCGGCCGAGATAGTACCACCCAGCGGCGTTCTGCTGATTGATTGCCAGCGCGTCCGTGGCAGACTTGATCACCCGGCCCAGGCCGTCGGTGTACTTCTTCGAATCGATCTGACTCTTCTGGTTGGTCAGGTCGTCGGTAAATCCCTCGCTGGCGACCTTGAGATAGGTGCCGGCGCTGGCGGAGTGAAAGTCCCCGCCCTTGAGCGGACAGAGCGGCGCCTGATACCTGCCCTGCGGTCGCAATGCCACCGCGACCCGTGTGTTGTACTCGGACTGGGCGTGGAGCGGAGCTGCCATGCCCGACAGGATGGTCAGCGCCACGATCGCTCGGATCCTCATGAAGTGCTCCTCGAAGTCTCTTGTGCGGAGAACGGAGTCACGCCGGCCGTCTCCCAGGTACGTGCATTCGGGATACCAGGTTGGAACCCCGGGATGCGACTCCTCCCGGGCGACAATATCCCCAATCATCTGGCCGCGAGCAATCGCTCCGGGTCGCGGTAGAGCCATCCCGCGCCGGTGTTGAAGAGCACCGCGCGCTGGCCGGGAAGCAGCGCTCCCTGGCGTCCGAGCTCGACTGCCGCGGCAATCGATGCGCCGCCTTCAGGCGAGAAATCGATGCCTTCCTGCCGGGTTCCCAGCTGCGCCAGCTCCTCCATGCTTTCATCTGGAACGGCGACGGCCCCCCCACCGGTTTCCCTCAGGATCCGGAGCATGAGTCGATCACCGAGCGGGCCGGGCACGCGCAAACCGCTGGCGATGGTCCAGGGATCGGGCCAAGGGACCGCTTGCGCATCCCCAGCGGCAAATGCCTTCACGATCGGGGCGCAGCCGGTGCTCTGCACCGTGTAGAGCCGCGGCATCGGCGACGTGACCCATCCGGCCTCACGCAGCTCGACGAACGCCTTCCACATCCCGATCAGTCCGGTGCCGCCTCCGGTCGGGTAGATGATGACATCAGGCAGCTCCCAGTCGAACTGCATCGCGATCTCGAGGCCCAGTGTTTTCTTCCCCTCTATACGATAGGGTTCGCGGAGCGTGCTGAGATCCATGGCACCGCTCTCGGCGGCGTACGCCTTGGCGGCCTTGCCGCAATCGCCGATGTGGCCATCGAGCAGCTCGAGATCGCCGCCGTAGATCACGATCTGCGCCAGGATAGTGTGCGGCGTGGTCCGCGGCGCGAATACCCGGACCCGTGCGCCGGCGCGTGCGCAGTACGCCGCGCTGGCGACTCCGGCGTTGCCCGCGGTGGGGATCACGAATCGATCGATCCCGGCGTGCACCGCTCTCGTAACGGCGGCGCTCAACCCGCGTGACTTGAACTAACCGGTGGGATTGGCCCCCTCGTCCTTCACCCAGATGTCGCCGAGTCCGAGCGACGCGGCGAGTCTGGGCGCTGCCAGCATCGGCGTATCGCCTTCGCCCAGCGTGATCGGTTCCTCGTGCGGCGCAAGCGGCAGGAACGAACGAAAGCGCCACATCCCTCGTCCACGCCGGATCTCCGCACGTTGCGTGAGCGGGTGCTCACGTCCCGGGTATCGGACCAGCAGGGGTCGTCCACACACGGTACACACGGTCGGATGGCCCTCGGCCGCCGCCGACATCCCGCACTCCGAACATTCCAGTTGCCAGTCCATGTCAGTGCACCCTGAGGTAATCCACAATCCGATTCGCGAGCGCGCTGGAGAATCCCGGCAGCGCTGCGATGTCGGCGACCGAAGCGGTGCGAACACCGGCGAGCGAACCGAACGCCTGCAGCAGCGTGGTGCGGCGCGTGGCACCGATCCCGGGGATGTCGAGCAGCGCCGACGTAATGGTTCGCTCCGTGCGCCGTTGGCGATTGTACGCCACGCCGAATCGATGGGCTTCGTCGCGAGCCCGCTGCAACAACCGCAGCGCCGCGCTCCGGCGCGGGAGCCGCAACGGCTCGCTTTGGCCGGGAAGGTAAATCTCTTCCTCGCGCTTCGCGAGCGAAATCAAGGGAATGTGCGCCACGCCGATCGCCGTCATGGCATCGAGGGCAGCACCCAGTTGTCCCTTGCCGCCGTCGATGACCACGAGGTCGGGAAGCGGCTTCTCCTCGTCGATGCGGCGACGGAAGTACCGGGTGATCACTTCGTGAATGGCGGCGAAGTCGTCCTGCTGCGCCACGCCCTTGATCCGGAACTTGCGATACTCCGCCTTGCGCGGCCGTCCCGCTTCGAAGGTCACCAGCGATCCGACGGTATCGCGCCCCTGGCTCGTCGAAATGTCGACGCAGATGAAGGTGCGGGGCACCTGAGTGAGGCCAAGCTCCCGGCCAAGCACGTACACCGGATCCTCGGCCCGCTCCTCGGTTTCGAAGCTCTCCAGGCGAAGGCTCTCGAGCAGATGCCTGGCGTTCTGTTCCGCCAGTTCGGCCCAACGCGCCGCGATGCCCCGCTGCGGCACCACGAGCCGATGTCCGGCGAAGAGTTTCGCCACGGCGCCGGACTCGCCGGGCGGGAATGGCAGCACGATGCGTGATGCCTTCCCCTCCGCCGGCAAGTACCAGCGCACCAGGAAGGTGCTCAGCACGTCCACGTCGCTCTCCGACTCGACGTTTTCGAGAAAACGGTGTTCCCGCCCGATGACCCGTCCATCGCGGACCCGGAAGACGACGGCCACGGCGTCGTCGCCGTCGCGGGCGTAACCGATGACGTCGGCGTCACCGGTGCCGATGACCTCGACGGCGGCCGGAGCCTCGACCTGGTCGAGCCATTTGAGCGCATCACGGAAATCCCGGGCGCGCTCGAAGTCCTGCCGTGCGCTGGCGGCAAGCATCAGGGAGCGGATCCGTGCCTTGAGATCGACGGTGCGTCCTTCCAGGAAGGCCACGACTTCGGCGATCATCCGCTGATAGTCGGGCGCATCCTGCCACGCGACGCAGGGCGCGCGACAGCGGCCGATGTGATAGTCGAGGCACGGCCGATCGCGCTGGGTTTCGGGCAGGTCGTCGTTGCACGAACGGACAGTGAACATGCGACGGATGAGGTTGAGGGTGCGGCGCATCTCGCCGACATCGGTGTACGGGCCGAAGTAGCGCGCCCCGGCCAGGTCCCGGCGCCGAGTGACCAGGACCCGTGGGAATGCCTCATCCAGCGTCACCGCGATCGATGGATAACTCTTGTCGTCCTTGAGTCGCACATTGAAGCGCGGCTGGTACTCCTTGATGAGGTTGTTCTCCAGCAGCAATGATTGCGCTTCGTCGGCGACGACGATCGTCTCGACGTCGGCGATGCGACGGAGCATCAACCCGTGAACGGGAGTGTCGGGGTAGTCGGCCGCGAAGTAGGAACGCACCCGGCTCCGAAGACTGGCTGCCTTCCCGACGTAAAGCACCTGGCCAGCTTCGTCTTTCCAGAGGTACACCCCGGGACCTTCGGGGAGTGTGTCCAGCTTGCGCTGCAACGACTCGTTCATGACAACGGCAAGTCTCCCTTGAGCGCCAGTCGCGCGCGCCGGACGAGCACGGACGCCTCCGGGACGTCGAGCCGGGCGGTAATCGCGAGATACGTCAAGGCGTTGGCTGGAACGGCCAGCAATGCCAGCGGGATCGGCGGCAGGTGCCGCGCCACGAGCGCGACGGCGATGCCGGCGAGCGCCGCGCCACAGCCGGCGGCCCAGAGCTTCGCCAGCTCGACGCCCTGCATCGAGAAACGACCGAGTCGGCGGCAGAGTTCTCGGCGCAGGAGAGCGAATTCCACCCACCCGGCGATGCCGGCGGTGGCGGTCAATCCCGCGACCCCCCAGCGTGGATCGAGGCCCAGGATGCCCGGCAGCTTGAGACCGGCAAACCAGCCAAGGCCGCCAGTCAGGACGACGCGGACCACACCACAATACAAGGGAGTACGAGTGTCATGCAGGGCGTAGAAGGTCGAGGCGTAGAGCCGTCCGAGCGTCGAGGCCAGGAGGCCGGTTGCCGAGCCTGCCAGCACCATCCAGACGAAGTTGGCGTCGGCCTTGGTGAATGCCCCGGTGCGAAACACGGCACCGGCGATGACGCCGCCCAACGTGAGAAAACCAAGCGCCGATGGAACGATGTAGTAGGCGAGGCGCTGGGTGGCGCCGGTGAGCCGGATGCGGAGCGCGGTGGCGATCGACTGAGCGTCGCCACGCTCGCGCGCCATCTCCGGCAGCTCTGCCGCCGACACCGCCATGCCGAAGAGCGATACCGGAAGGAGGTAGAGCACCTGCGCGCTCGTCATCGCCATCACGGCGCCCACCACCGGGATCGCGCTGGCGATGTAGAGGTCGATCAGGGCCGAAATCTGGTTGGCGCCGCGCGAGAGGACGTTGGGGATGAAGGCGAGCACGACGCCTCGCAGCTCCGCCACGCGAGTCCACATCACGGGCACGATGCGGCCGCCGACCGCCAGCACGGCGGGCCACTGCACCAGCACCTGCAGCAGGCTCCCCGCCATCGCGCCCCACGCCGCGGTGACGACGATCGATTCGGGGGCCCGATGCCGGGCGAAGAGGATGATGGCCGAGATGATCGCGATGTTCCACACCACGGGTGCGGAGTACGACAGCAGAAAGCGTCGATGCGAGTTGAGTACGCCCAGACACCACGCCGACATCACCATCAATCCTGTCGCGGGAAAGAGCAGACGCACCAGTGACTGCGTCAGCATCCGCTTTTCGGGCGACCAGTGATGCGACACCAGCAGCACCATGATCCACGGCGTGGCGAGTTCGCCGAGCAGGACCAGCGTCGTCAGGGTGACCGCCATGAGCGCGAGAAGCGCCCCAGCCAGTCGCCGCGCTTCGACGTCCTCACCCTGGGCCAGCAGGCGGGCATAGCGCGGGATGAACGACGCGCTCAACGCGCCTTCGCCCAGCAGGTTCTGCAGAAAGTTCGGAATCCGGAAGGCCGCCGCGAGGGCGTCGGCGGCGTCACCCAGACCGAGGAAGTGCGCCAGCACACGCTGGCGCACCAGACCGAAAATCCGGCTGAGCAGGATGCCAAGCGCGACGAGAAACGATCCCCGACGGCTCAAGGAGTGCCTTCGGCCCAGCTCGCGACAGCGGCGAATACGCTGTTGATCCACGCATCACCGTGTCGGCCACGGTAGCTGGCGGCGGTGAAGACGCGCTCCTGCGGCTTGCCATGCGGGCGCAAGCCGCGCGTCAGCCGCTGATACTGTCCGTATGCAATATCGTCGCGCTTCTTGAGGTGACGCAGCAGCACACTCTCGATATCGGCGGAGATCTGCTCCAGCCGTTGCAGGCGGCCTCGCATCGCGCGCTGGAGCACCGGATCGATGCGCGTCGCAGCGGTGGTCAATTGCTCCCCGGTCCTGGCGATTTCATCCCGCAAGCCCGCGAGCGCGTCGCGAGCATCGCCGGGAAAGTCACGCTGCAGGACGTCGCGGGCCACGCGGCCGTGATCGGTCATCACGGCATCGAGCGTCAGGTGCAATCGTTCGAGCAGTCGTTCGGCCCACGGTTCCACCACCGTGCCCGACCACCGCGGCACCGGGATCTGTCGCGGAATCTCAAGGATCGGATAGAGCACGGATGCTTGCCGCTCGAGGTAACGCAGCTCGGCTGGACCTGCGACGTACGCGACCGTCGGGAGGATGGCGCTTTCCACCACCGGTCGGAGCAGCACATTGGCCGAGAACCGGTCCGGTTCACGGTCGAGGAGGCCATCGATTTCGGCGCGGGTGAAACGCTCAACGGAGCGGCGGGTTCGAAAACCCTGACCGTCAACCAGCAATCGGTCGCGGCCGGCGGCGGTGTCGAGAAAGACGAGTGTCGCGCCATCGCCGGCGGCAATCCCCGTTTTCGGATCGGGGATCGCGGCGAGCAAACGATCGAGTTCTGCAGCACGGTGCAACGCGGACTGAAGAATGGGCGCCTGCGCGCGTTTGGTCGCGGAGTGGGTCGGATCGAAACAGACAATGCCAAATGGCGCGAGCAATTCGGCGAGCGCGCCGCCGCACGCGCCGTGCAGCGTGGCACCAGCGCGGTAGTGACGTCGGAGCCAGTCGAGCGTCACGTCGCGAGCCGGGCCGGCCGGCAGGCTTTTCTCGAGAAGGTCGAGGCCCGCTCCAATCTCGACCGCGACAGGTTCCTGCGACATCGCCCGTTGCGGTGCCGACGCAGGACGTTCCGGCAATCGCCAGTCAACCAGCTCTCCGGCGCCGTTGAGCCAGGTCGTGCCACTCGCTTCGGCATAGTCGTGATCGTCGCCGGCGACCCAGAAGACCGGAACGACAGGCCGGTGCCAGCGCCGCTCGAGGACTCTCGCCAGTGCCGCTGCGGCGAGTGCCTTGTGCACGGTGTAGATCGGACCGGTGAACAGTCCCGGCTGTTGCCCGGTAGTGACGGCCAGGGCGCCGGGTTCGCGCAACCGGCGGCCGGGATCACCTGATGACGGCGCGATCAGCGCGGCGTCGAGATCGGCGCGCCACACCGCCGCGCGTGGCGGGATCGAGGGGATCGGTCCGAGCGGATGCGACGCAATCCGAAGCATCTCAGCGGGCTCCCCGGTGGTATGGCTAGCCTCGGAGGATGGTGCTGGCGCGATACAACTGTTCCACGAGCACCACTCGCGCCAGTTCGTGCGGCAAGGTCAGGCGGCCCAGACTCCAGGCGACGTCGGCGCGACGGCGCACGGCGGGGGCCACGCCGGCGGCACCGCCAACGACGAAGGTGCAATCCCGGGCATCGCGGCGCCACCCGTCGAGTTGCGCCGCAAACTCGGGGCTTGACCACGCCGTGCCTTCGACGTCGAGCAATACCATCCGGCTTCGGTCAGGGATCGCGCCCAGAAGGGCGTTCCCTTCGGCCGCGCGCCGCATCGCATCGTTCGCGGCG
>JBOHRY010000089.1:0-5077 GCA_050732955.1 Gemmatimonadales bacterium
GGTCGACGCCGTACACCTGTTCGGTGACCGGGTGCTCCACCTGGATCCGGGTGTTCATCTCGAGGAAGTAGAAGTCGTCGTTGCCGGCAAGGAGAAACTCACACGTGCCGGCACCGCGATAATCCACCGCGCGCGCCGCTGCCACCGCCGCGGCGCCCATCCGCTCGCGCAACGCCGGGGTCACGGCCACCGACGGAGCTTCTTCGACCAGTTTCTGGTGGCGGCGCTGGATCGAGCATTCGCGTTCGCCAAGATGGATGGTACGATGCTCGTCGGCGAGCACCTGGATCTCGACGTGCCGCGGGCGTTCGATGTACTTCTCCAGGTACACGGCGCCGTCGCCGAACGCCTTGACGGCTTCGCTTGATGCCGCGGCAAGTGCCGGCGCGAGCTGCTCGGGTTGCTGCACCACCCGCATTCCCTTCCCGCCACCGCCGGCCGCCGCTTTCACCAGGACCGGAAAGCCAAGCTCGCGGGCTGCAGCGAGCGCGGCGGCAGGATCATCGACGGTTCCAGCGGACCCGGGAACGATCGGCACGCCTGCGGCTGCCATCAACCGGCGCGCCGATGTCTTGTCTCCCATCGCCGCGATCGCTGCTGCCGGCGGTCCCACGAACACCATCCCGGCGTGCGTGACGGCCTCGGCGAACGCAGCTCGCTCCGAGAGGAACCCATATCCGGGATGGACCGCGTCCGCACCGGTTGCTCGGGCAGCCTCGAGCAAGCGATCGATGTTGAGATAGCTCTCCCCCGGGGACGCCGGACCGAGTCGGACGGCGCAATCAGCGGCACGGACGAACGGCGCGTGACGGTCAGCGTCCGAATACACTGCGATGGATTCGAGCCCTTCATCGCGGCACGCGCGCACAATGCGCAACGCGATCTCGCCGCGATTCGCGACGAGCACACGCCAACTGGACTGCGTCATCGGTTGCAGGCGGGAATGGCTGACAGGGTCAATGGGTCGTTGGTGGCGAAGAGCGTCTTGCAGAGGGAATGATTGCGCCGGGCGGCCAGGTCATACACGTCGCGGGCCGAGGCGGTCCAGACCGAACCGACCAGACCGGTGCGAGTAAAGTGAAAGACGCTGAGCGCCGGGACGAATCCAGTCGGCGGCGGCGCCGTGGTGAGCATCAATCGGTCAACATGCCAGTCCAGTCCGGGGCCGACGACGGAATCCATCGCCGGCGAGAGACAGGCGGGGTGCGTTGCCTCCACCGACGCGAGCGCGGCCGGCAGATCCGTCGCGGAGTCGGCGCCCATCGCCCGCGCCATCTGTCCACGATACCGCGGGTCAAACCGATACATGTCGGCGCGCAGCAGGAGCAGGTCGTTCCGCTCGCCCTGCAACCGCATCCCCCAAACCGCGGCAGTTTCGGCGAGTGATCCGGTCAGCACGACACCGTTGTGCGGACACGAGGCCAGCAGATTCCGTCCCAGCTCGACCAGCACCGGCGGAAGCGGCACTTCTTCGGCCGGGAGCCTGCGCGTTGCCACGCTGTCCCAGCCGGACGTCTCGATGCGCAGGATGGCTCGCTCCATGGCGACCACCACCCGGAACACGCCGCCCGAATCGGTCAGCAGTTCCTGCGCGGGCTCGAACGACGTGCTCGCGAAATCGAGCAGCGACGCGCTCGAGACGTCCGCTGGATGGCCTGCACGGTGCCAATGCTGCGCCTCGGCCAGATAAATCGAACCGAGATAAAACCAGGCGCGGCCATCATTGGGGTGTTGCGAGAGATGCCGGCCGAGCAGCTCGGTCGCCGAATCGCGCCGCCCCTCCTGCATGAACGTGCGAGCGCGCTGCAGCACGCCGGCCGCCGCCGTGACGCCTTCCACCGGCGTCTGCGCGCGGAGGCTCGCCGCGACGGCGAACGATGCAACCACTCCGATCCAGCGGGCTCGAGACATCACAATGGAATACACCCGTGCTTCCGCGGCGGGTTCCGGTCACGCTTGGTGGCGAGGGTCTGCAAGGCGTCGATCAACCGGGGGCGCGTGTCCCGGGGGTCGATCACGTCGTCGATGTACCCGCGCGCCGCCGCCTGGTACGGCGTGGCGAAAAGCTCCTCGTAAGCAGCGGTCTTCCGGCCCGCTTCGGCGGATCGGTCCGCCGATCCTGAGATCTCATCCTTGTAGAGGATTTCCACGGCTCCCTTGGCGCCCATCACGGCGATTTCCGCACTCGGCCACGCGAGATTGACGTCGCCGCGAATGTGCTTCGAACTCATGACGTCGTACGCCCCGCCGTAGGCCTTGCGGGTGATTACCGTGAGCTTCGGCACGGTCGCTTCGCAATAAGCATACAACAACTTGGCGCCGTGGCGAATGATTCCGCCGTGCTCCTGGGCGACACCGGGGAGAAATCCCGGGACGTCCACAAAGCTTACCAGCGGAATGTTGAATGCGTCACAGAAACGGATGAAGCGAGCGGCCTTCACCGATGCATTGATATCGAGAACCCCCGCGAGCACCGCCGGCTGATTCGCGACGACGCCGATGGTGCCGCCGACCAGGCGCGCGAAACCGGTCAGCATGTTGCCGGCGAAGGCGGGCATGATCTCGAAAAATTCGCCGTCGTCCACCACCAACTTGATCACTTCGTGCATGTCGTATGGCTTGGCGGGGCTGTCGGGCATCAACTCGAGCAGCCGGTCCTCCCGGCGCCCAGCCGGATCGGTTCCGGCGCCAAGCGGTGGCGAGTCGACATTGTTGGATGGCAGAAAGGACAGCAGCGTGCGCACCGCGCGAAGCGATTCCGGTTCGGAGCTGTGGACGAGATGCGCGACCCCCGACGTCTCGGCATGCACATCGGCGCCGCCCAGATCGTCGTGCGACACCTTTTCATGGGTGACGGTCTTCACCACGTCGGGTCCCGTCACGTACATATAGCTCACGCCGCGAACCATGAACACGAAGTCGGTCAACGCCGGCGAATACACAGCGCCGCCGGCGCACGACCCGAGCACCGCGGAAATCTGCGGCACCACGCCGGAGGCGAGCGTGTTGCGGAGAAAGATGTCGGCGTAGCCGCCAAGCGACGCGACGCCTTCCTGGATGCGAGCGCCGCCGGAGTCGTTGAGTCCGATGATCGGTGCGCCGTTGCGCACCGCCAGATCCATCACCTTGCAGATCTTCGCCGCGTTGGTCTCCGAAAGCGACCCGCCAATGACGGTGAAGTCCTGCGAAAACACGTAGACCAGCCGGCCGTCGATCCGGCCCCAGCCGGCGACGACGCCGTCGCCGAGCGGCCGATTGGCGGCCATGCCGAAATCGGTGGCGCGATGCGTGACAAAGCGATCGAGTTCGGTGAAGGACCCGGGATCGAGCAGCAGATCGAGGCGTTCACGGGCGGTGAGTTTGCCCTTCTTGTGCTGCTGGGCGATTCGCGCCTCGCCGCCACCCAGCTCCGCCTGGGCCTGGCGGTGGTGGAGATCGTCGAGGCGTTCGCCGATGGTGGACATGTGATCCGAAGTTTAGCCGGGGCCGGATCGGGAGTCACCGGCCCCAACGACCACATCCGCGCCAGCGCCTCACGTCCCGCCGTTAGCGCAACAATGTACGATCCTGCCGGACGGGTTCAGCCTGCCCGGATCACCGGGCCCCGCAGCGAACTCGGCGCGGCCACGTTGGCCCCGTCGTCAACGCCGACACCGAGGCGGTCAACCAGTTCTCCGCCCAGCCACCCGGTGAGCCATGCCAGCGCCAGGCCAACCAGCTCCAGGACGAAGGCCAGCGACGACGGCTGGATGATGTCGAATATCGCGCCCGCGCCCAACAGCCCGAGCGGAAAGACAATCAGCATCTGATGGACCGGGTGAGCGAACAGCTTGACATGTCGTGCCATCGCGCCCTCGCTGGAAGACCGGCGTGGGGGACGACTGAGGACAGGCAACCGGCACCGGCCAGCCGGCGGGCGGGGCGCCGAAGCCGCCAACCGTGGCCAAGATCCCGCCGCCCAGCCCAGACGTGAAGCCGCTGGGTCGGCTCGAAGGGCCGGTTGGGGGTGACGCCACCGTTGTGCTGCTCCGTCGCGTCGATCACCAGCCGTGGGCCCGCGTCCGCGCCAACGATGCCGTCGCTGGCGGCGACCATCTCCTCAGCTTGCCCGCCTTCGCCTCCAATGTCCGCCTTGAGTCCGGCGTCGGCCTGCACCTGCACGGCGCCCTGCCCGGGCATAACGGTGCCGACCCAACCTACCCGCTCTACGAAACCGAGGTCGTCCTGCACGTGCCGCCGCCCGGCTTCGACGCCGACGTGACCCTAGACGTGGGCCGCATCCATCTGGTCAATCGCAAGCCCCAGGGCGAAGCCAAAGTGCTGGTGCGATTCCGCGACCAGAGTTGGCAAGTGACCTTGCTGGACAGCACCAGCGAAGTCATCATGGACCTGCTGAGCCGTTACCAGGATCCGGAGCAGTTCAACCCGGCCGGTGGGGGCGAGCCGCCATCGCTGGGCGTGGCCCTCGGAGCGTTCAAGGGACGGGCGCGGTTGCAGACCGACCCCTACGCCGCCTCACTGCCCTTGCAGGCGGCCCCGGCGGGCCAGCTCGTCCAGGTGCCGGTGGTGGCGATCTGGGACGGCAAACTCGGTCGGTTGGCGCCGATCAACGCCTCCCCGTCGTTTTGGGGCCGCAAGCCGGAGACGCCGGACCAGCGCCGCGGCGATCTGGATCTAGACCAGGCCAAGCGCGCCCTGCATCAGCGGCTCAGTCGGCCGGACAGCGCCGTCGAAGTGGCCCTGGCCGAGATGGTCAACGGTCCGGTCGAGGCCCAGCGGAGGCTGGCCGTCTTCGGGCTGGAAGCGATCCGGGCGCTGCCGGCCCTGCTAGACGCATTGCAGGACGAGCAGCATAAAGACGTGCGCGATGCCGCCGTGCAAGCGCTGATCCATTACGTCGGCGAGGCGCCGGACAACAACCGCCGACTGTTCGAGGTGCTGACCCAGAACAAGGACTACAAGCCGGCCGACGCGGTGGCCTTGGTCCAGTTGTTGCAGGGGATCCCGGAGAAGGACAAGGCCGACCCGAAGATGTACCAGTTCATGCTGACGGTCTTGAATAGTGAGCGCTTAGGGC
>JBOHRY010000090.1:0-2573 GCA_050732955.1 Gemmatimonadales bacterium
GGAGTCATCCGCAGCGCGCCTGCGAACCGACATCTACTACCTGATCACACCCGGTGCTTCACTCGCCGCGCAATGACTCGATCGGATCGACCTTCGATGCACGTCGGGCCGGTAGATAGCTTGCCAGCATCCCGATCACCAGCAGCGCTGCCGACATGCCGGCGAACGTGACGATATCCGCCGCACCTACACCAAAGAGCAGCGAGCTCAATGCACGGCTCGCCGCCGCAGCGACGACTATTCCGGTGATGACTCCGATTGCGACCACGCGCATCCCCTCCCAGACGACCATCCTGCGTACCGGACCGGCCTCGGCACCGAGTGCCATGCGCACCCCGATTTCGCGGGTGCGCCGGGCGACGACGTAGGACAGCACACCGTACAGGCCGATCGCACTGAGAAAGAGCGCCAGCACCGAGGCGACGCCGAGCGTCATCATCATGAATCGCAGCGATGTCATGGTGCGCCGGGCCAGTCCCGCCATGGTGTAGACGCGGTACATCGGCGCCTCGGGCGCGACCTCGTGAACCAGGCGCCGTACCTCGGGGGCGATCTCTTCGGCCTGCGCGGTCTTGACCACATATGCCGGCGAGGTCACCCCCCAGCTCTCCGGAGTCGGACCGACGAGCGGTAGATAGAAGACCGGCTGCGGCGCCGTGCGGAAGTCGTCCTGCATCACGTCGCCCACTTCGCCCGTGACAGTGAACCAGGTCGAATCGCCCTCCATTTCGATGCGGCGCCCGATCGGGTCTTCTCCCGGCCAGACCAGCTCCGCCATCGCGCGGCTGACCACGACATGGCCGGACGACGTCGCCTCGGCTGCATTAAATGGATGACCACGCAACACGGGTATCCCCATGGTGCGGAAATAATCTCCCGCAGAAAATGTCACGTTGACCAGCGCGGTAGTATTCGACGCAGCCAATGCGTCGGAGCGGATTCGAATCGGATCCGGGTCTTCGTCGAGCGGCACGTTGTCGACGAGTCCAACCGAGGTAACACCGGGGAGTGCCCGGAGGCGGTCCATTAAATCCATCTGGAAGCGGGCCCACGTTGGTCCGTCATGCAGCGTCGGCCGCGATGGTGCGATCTGGAAGGTAAAGACGTCCCGTGTGTCATACCCCGGGCGAACATGGGCCAGCTTCACGAAACTCCGCAACAGCAGGCCCGCGCCAATCAGCAGCGCGAGCGCCAGCGCCGTCTGCCCTGCGACGAGCGCGTCGCGAACCCACGGCCGTCGCCGGGTTGCGCCGCGTCCGCCTTCCCGCAGATACGTCAGATCGACCAGCGAGCCGCGCAGCGACGGTCCGAGGCCGCACACCAGCGCCGCCAGTACCGCCGCAGCAGCGATATACGTCACCGTCGCCAGACCCAGGTGTACGTCGCCGATGCGCGGAATGCCTTCCGGGGCAACGTGGACGAAGACCGGCAGGACGATCGCCGCCAGCGCCGCCGCTACGATCGCCGACCCCGCTGCGATGATCAGCGCCTCGGCCATCTGCAGGCGCACCAGTTCGGCACGTCCGGCGCCGATCGCCCGGCGCACGGCCAATTCGCGCAACCGTCCCTCGGTCCGCACCATGAAGAGATTGGCGGCGTTGGCGCAAGCGATCAACAGCACGATCGTCACGGCGCCGAGCAGGACCCAGAGCGGTCGGCTCACGTCACCAAGAATCTGTTGCGACAGCGGCCGGACGACAGCCTGGTACCGGGCCATCACGATTGAATAGCTCACCGGCCCGCCGAAACGCTGCGGCGCCTCGCGGGCGAGCGTGGTCAATTCGGCGGCGAGGGCGGTAGCAGTGATTCCGGGTCGGGCGCGGGCGACCATTCCCCAGCCGAACTGGCCCGGGGTAAGGCCGGTAGTCACGGTATCCGGATACCAGAGCAGGGTGCCGTCCAGCGGGAAGCGGAATGTGTTTCCCATTACGCCGATGACGGTTCGCTGCGCGCCCGATACCTCGATCGATTTTCCGATCACGGCGGGATCACCGCCGAACCATGACCGCCAGAGTGCGTAGCTCAGTAGTACGACACGCTCCTGGTCCGCGTCCGTCGGCAGACGGCCGAGCCACGGATGGGCGCCGAGGGTTTCGAAGAGATCCCAGGTCGTCTGGGCCATCCGGACCCGCTCCACGCGATCCCCGGCGCGCAGGCTCGAGGTGAACGAGCTGAACAGCGCAACGCGGTCCGCCATCCGCGAACGCTCACGGTACTGCAGGTACAATTCGGCCGGCTGCTGAAACTCCTTGGGCATCTCCGTGCCCGGTGCCGTCGCGGCGACGTACATCAGCCGGTCGGCTGGATGATAGGGTAGCGGGTCGATGACCACCGTCTTGACGACGGTGAAGATTCCGGCGTCGATTCCAATGGCCAGACCGAGCATCGCGATCGCAGTCAGTGCAAATCCAGGCGACCGCCTGAGGCCCCGCCAGGCGTGCCGCAGATCACCGCGCAATCCGTTGCCAAGTGGCCGCATCCCGTTCTCGCGATTGAATGGTTCGTGACGCGCTACCACGGTCGGATGGACTCGCTCGGCCACCGCGCACCACATCAGGTCAAGCGCAGTGGCC
>JBOHRY010000091.1:0-4530 GCA_050732955.1 Gemmatimonadales bacterium
ATTCGGTATGATGAGCGAGTCCGCCAGCGTCGGCGCTCCGCCCTCACCGAGGCCCCAGATCTTGACGGCGTCTCCCCGGGCGACTCGGGTGCCCCAGGTACCGCTGTAGGCAAAGTTGCCGCTGACCCACTGATCCGATCCGAATCGCTCGGAAACGTTGTTGCCGCCACCTCGCGTCGCCAGCGTCGCGGGGTCGAGCGCCCAGAATCCGCTCAGCATGTCCGTTGCATAGAGCGTCCCATTGGCGAGCATTACACCCCACACGTATGTATTGCCGGGCCCTCCCGGCTGCACCTGCTTCACGATCCGGCTCGACATGTCTCCGCTCAGCGTTCCCGAAACGTCGATCTTGACCACACCGGCGTTGTAGTAGGCGGCGTAGAGCGTCTGGTTCGCTTCGTCCATCCAGAAGTTGTGCGTGCCCGCGCCGGGGATGTGGATGAACCCGACTTCCACCGGATGCGTCAAGTCGGAAACGTCCACGATATGAATGTCGCCGATCGAGCAGCTGCCGATCGAACCGCACGATCCCTCCTGTCCGATGAAGAGGTAGCGGTTTTCCTGCGTCACCGGGTTGTGAAACCACCAGCCGTTATGCACCTGCGCGCCGCCCGGTACGCCATCGGTGTTGGTGATCAGCGATGAGACCAGCACCGGATGCGCCGGCGACCCACCCATCATCCCATTGCCGACGTCATAGATCCGGACGCCAGCGTTCCACATGAACGCAAACGCGAGTCCGTCCCGCACGAAGGTGTCGTGATCGAACGTCGCACCGCTAGGTGTCGGCACGCTCGCGATCAGCGAAAGTGCGACCGGCGGCGGTACGGAGGGAATCGCGGTGGCCGTGAACGTGACGGTCCCCGTCCCCGTTGGCACCGCCGCCGTAACGGACTGCGCTCCGAGTGCGGCGCCGAGGGTGAAAATCGTGCTCGCCCGTCCATTGGCATCGCTGATCGATGTCGCGGGAGCAACATGGCCTCCCCCCTGGACGACGGACCAGGAAACACTGGCTCCAGTTACCGGCGCGTGCGACGAATCCAGAACGGTGACCGTGAGCGGGGTGGCCAACGGCGAGCTGGAGACGGCGGTCTGCTGATCGCCGCTGAAGACCGCGAGCGCCAGTGAGCCGGCGGGCGGTGGCGGCGGAGGCGTGGTGCTGTTTGAGCTGCATCCCGCGCCAGCCGCCAGAAGGGCGGCAAGCCCGAGCCGTGAAGACCGCATGGTGGAACTCCTGGCGCTGGAGGAACGTCGAGACCGCTGCTCCAGCCAAACATCCTTGCGAGGGGGGACGTTCCCTGCGCCCCCGCAATCGCCCTACATCCGCATGCCGGCCATGCCGCTGGTGCCGGTGGCGAGCGCGCCGTAGCGTCCCATCCGGTGGCCGCGCATTCCCCAACCTATCAGGACGCCGACATTGAGCGCACGAACTTGATCAGTTCCGTACAAACTGACCGGATCGAAGATGCCAGCGCCCACTCGCGCCACATGGCCCAGCGTCCCCTCGATGAACGGCTGCGCTTGAAACTTGTGCGACCGGGAGACGACGTCGTACGCCACGTGCAACGTATTGAGCGTCCAGCGGCTGATGCCGACCAGGCTGTTTTCGGGGCTTGGCCGCTGGGTCCGGAACGGATCGACCAGGCGCAACTCCTCGGGACGCTCGGTGGATTCGAATCGGTAGGAGACCTGCCATCGGTGACGGCTGAGCATCCCTTCACCGAGCACGGTATGGTAGATGAAGGTTCCCTCGAGCTCACTGGTGCGCGCGTACTCGAGCAGCGCGTAGCGTTCTCCGGCAGGCCTGACGTCATCCCATCGCGCCGAGACCGACACCTTGTCGTCGTCTGGTCCACCACCCGGCCGGTTCTCCGGCGAGTGCACGTGCGCGAGCGATCCCTGCACTTCCAGTCCGGCAAGCGGCCGCACCGTGGCGCGCCCGCTCCAGGAATCCCCGAAGCGCCACGTATGCTGGTCCGTGCGGATCAGCGGCCAGGCAGAGGGCGACGTCGGTTCGTCGCCGTCGAACAGTGATCCTTCGACGGTGACCGCACCGATGTCGTACTGCGCGATCGCAATGGCGCGTTCGAGAATCTGTGACAGGTGATGGTTGACCGGAAAGCGCTCGAACGGTCGCGACATCGGGTCGTCGCTACCGAACGTGACAAATCCCTTGCCGAGCACCAACGCCAGTCGGCCCGGACCATCGAGCCGGCCCAGGACGTCGTTGACGGCGAGAACGATTTCGTGGAAGGTCGTGTGCGGATGGCGGCGGTCGACAAATCCTTCGCCCCACGCTCCCGGTGTCAGTTCGCCGTTCTTGATGGTGGCAGCTTCCAGGTCCAGCGTCAGCGTGAGCGCCAGTTTGCCGCCGAATCCGTGACCCATCGCCATCAGCACCGGTTGCACCAGCCGGGCCTCGGTGAGGCTACCGCCGCCCGGGACCGGATCCGATCGATCGACGACGAAAATCCCCTGGGCCATCGGCGTGATCCCAAATCCGGATTGCGCTGCGGCGCGACCCGCCATGCCGGCGCATGCCGCGACAACGACCAGCCCGCGGATCACACCGACCCCGGCTCCGGCGCGGCGAGTCCGCGGTCGGCCAAGGTCGCGCGGAGCAACTCCCGGTTGAGTCGGGCAATGTTTTCGAGCGAGATTTCCTTGGGACAGGCGGCCTCACACTCGCCGAACAGCGTGCACCCGCCGAACCCTTCCGCATCCATCTGCTGCACCATGGCGAGCACCCGCCCCCGGTGTTCGGGCTGACCCTGCGGCAGTAGCGCCAGGTGCACCACCTTGGCCGACGTGAAGAGCATCGACGAACCGTTGGGGCACGCCGCGACGCACGCGCCGCATCCGATGCACGCCGCGGAGTCCATGGCCAGGTCGGCACGATCCTTGGCGATCAGGATCCCATTGGCATCCTGCGCCGCACCGGTCGGGGCGCTGATGAAGCCTCCGGCCGCGATGATCCGGTCGAATCCCGACCGGTCGACCACGAGATCGCGAATCACCGGAAAGGCCCGGGCGCGCCAGGGCTCGATGGTGATCGTGTCGCCGTCGCGGAACGAGCGCATGTGCAGCTGGCACGTCGTCGTGGCGCGCTGGGGGCCGTGAGGAATCCCGTTGATCATCAGCCCGCACGTCCCGCAGATGCCTTCGCGACAGTCGTGGTCGAACGCGATCGGCTCCTCGCCCGCTGCCAGCAGCTGCTCATTCACGACGTCGAGCATTTCGAGGAACGACATGTGCTCGCTCACGTCGTTCGCGGCGTAGGCTTGAAACGCGCCGGGAGCTCCGGGACCGGGCTGGCGCCAGACCTTGAGCATCAGCTTCATCGGGAGGCCCCGCGCTTCGCTCGGGATGACACGCTGCCTGAGATCCCTCGCTTCGCTCGGGATGACACGCCGCCGAAAAAGGGAGTCAACTGCGATGCGATCAAGCGGCGTGTCACTTATAACTCCTGGTCGCCAGCTTCACGAACTCGAAATCCAGGGGTTCCTCGTGCCGCGTCGCCGCCCCCGCTCCGCCGTCGCCGCCTGACTGCCACACGGCGACGTGCGCGAAATCCGCGTCGTTGCGCCGCGCCTCGCCATCCGGCGTCTCGTATTCGGTCCGGAAATGGCAGCCGCAGGATTCCTCGCGCGTGAGCGCGTCGCGACAGATGACTTCCGCGAATTCGAGGAAATCCGCCACGCGTCCCGCTTTCTCCAGGGACTGGTTCAGGGTTTCCGCCGATCCCGGCACGCGCACATTCTCCCAGTACTCCGCGCGCAGTGCCGGAATCCGGGCGCGCGCGCGCTCGAGCCCCTCACGGTTGCGCGCCATGCCGCACTCGTTCCACATCAGGTGGCCAAGCTCCTTGTGAAAGGAGTCAACCGAACGGCTGCCATCGATCGCCAGGAGCGTATCCAGTCGCTCCGTCGCGCGCCGCGCCGCATCAACGAAGGCCGGATGCGTGGCGTCGACCTGCTCCAGTCGCGCGCCGGCGAGGTAATCGCCGATGGTGTACGGCAGGATGAAGTATCCGTCGGCCAGTCCTTGCATCAGCGCCGACGCACCCAGTCGATTGGCGCCGTGATCGGAGAAGTTGGCCTCGCCGATGACGTGCAGGCCGGGGAGGTTGCTCATCAGGTTGTAGTCGACCCAGAGGCCGCCCATCGTGTAATGCACGGCCGGATAGATTCGCATCGGGACGCGATACGGATTCTCCGCGGTGATCCGCTCGTACATCTCGAAGAGATTGCCGTACCGTTCACGGATGGTCTGCTCGCCCAGGCGTGCGATCGCGCTGGAGAAATCGAGGTAGACGCCGCGGCCTCCCGGACCGACACCGCGTCCTGCGTCGCATGCCTCCTTGGCGGCACGCGACGCAATGTCCCGCGGCGCGAGATTGCCGAATGCCGGATACTTGCGCTCGAGATAGTAATCGCGCTCGGCATCCGGAATCTGGTTCGGCGGACGCTTGTCACCTTTCGCCTTTGGCACCCACACGCGTCCGTCGTTGCGCAACGACTCGCTCATGAG
>JBOHRY010000092.1:0-4514 GCA_050732955.1 Gemmatimonadales bacterium
GATCAGCGGCATGACGAGGTAGACGGTGCCGTCGACCTCGCCGAGGTGCAGGATGCCGCAGAGGTTGGGATGCTTGAGCTGCTTGCCGATGGACGCCTCGTGGCGAACGCGAGCCACCGATACCGGATCGTTGCTCAGAGCGTCGCGGAGAATCTTGATGGCGATTCTTTCACCGGTGGCAGTGTCGTGGGCGCGGTAGACGAACCCCATCCCGCCCTCGCCGATCTTTTCCGCCACCCGATAGCGACCGTCGAGGAGCGTGGTCACGGGACCCTTCGATTGCCGTGTCGATGCATTGGCAAAAGGTGCGGACACCCATGAGGTGCGTCAACCCGAATTGCCCATCGGAACTGGCGCGCGCGGGAGCATGGGAGACGGGTGGAGTTGCTCGCAGCCGGGATCGGGATGCCGGCCAACCGGCCACCCCCAACTCCCCTCAGAACTGGACTCACGTCGCGCGCGAGTTCCGATACAAGCAGTGCTTGACAGGCCGGCCCTCCTCACTGCATCCTTGATTCAGCGCGCCTGGGGGCGCCTCCGGTCCGCGGCAAGAGATCCGTCTCACCCTGCTGGTTCGTGTGCGAACACATCGAACCTTCTTCCGGCCTGATATCAGCGGACGCCAGGCATAACGGGAGGAGGCTGTATGTCCGGGCGTATCACGCCGGGTAGTTCCCTCGATCAACTCAAGCAGGAAGCGAAGCGCTGGCTCAAGGCGCTCCGCGCAGGCGTGCCCGATGCGGTGAACCGCTTCCGCGCGGCACTCCCCGGGTTCGAAGGTGTGCCGGGATTGCGTGGCGTGCAGCACGCCCTCGCCCGGGAACTTGGGTTTGCCGGATGGCCGGCGCTCAAGGACGCGAAGGTACGCGGCACGGCCGTCATCGAACCGCTCGACGCAATGGTCGCACGCTTCCTCGATCACGCCTGTCCCGATCATCATGTGCGCAGCGCGTCGGACCACGTGCTGTCGCGTGGCATCGCCATGCGGCTGCTCGAGCAGCATCCGGCAATCGCGACCGCGTCGCTTGCCACGCGGATCGTCTGCGGCGACATCGACGGCGTTCGCGAGATTCTCGCACGCGATCCCGACGCAATCAATCACCGCGACGCTGTTGCCGGTGAGCGGGCCGGACCAGGGCGTGAGGGAGACCTGACCGCGAGAGACTGGGGAAAGAAGGGCTGGACGCCGCTGCTGTACGCTGCGTTCACGCGCCTTCCTCTTGCCCGGGTCAACGACAACGCCATCGAGATGATGCGAGTCCTGCTCGACGCCGGTGCCGACCCGCATGCGTACTTCATGGCGGGCGATTCTCGATACACGCCGCTGGTCGGTGTCATCGGCGAAGGCGAGGAGGACCGCCCCGCACACCCTGCACGTGACGCGCTGGTGCAACTGCTGCTCGATCGCGGCGCCGAACCGTACGATCAGCAGGTGGGATACAACATCGGATTCAAGGGACGGGTACTCTGGTTTGTCCAGGCGATTTACGCGCGATCGATGGCGCTGGGCCGCGCCGCCGACTGGGCCGACCCGGAGTGGGCGATGATCAACATGGGCGGATACGGCTCGGGGGCACGCTGGTATCTCACCATCGCCATCGATCACAACGACCTGGTCCTCGCGCGATGGTGCCTCGAACACGGTGCATCCGCAAACGCGGCGCCGGCAACCGGCCGGGTGCCACATCGCAAGCTTCCCCTGGTTGAACTTGCCGTGCGGCGCACGCGCTTCGGCATCGCGGAACTCCTTCGCCAGCACGGGGCAAAGATGCCGGAGATCAGGCTCACTCCCGCAGAGTTCCTGACCGCTGCGGCGATGCGGCACGATCGCGGCAAGGTCGCAGAGATCGTCGCCGAACATGGCGAACTTCGCGACGACGCCAAGGCACTGGAGACGGCGGTCAAGGCGAACGATCTCGAAGCCATCGATTTACTCCTGGACGCCGGCGTGTCGATCGAAGCGGAGAATCGCGACGGCGAACGAGCATTGCACGTCGCCGCCTGGAGCAACGCGCTCGACGCGGCAGCGCTCCTCCTCGCCCGCGGCGCCGAGATCGATTCGATCCGGGGCAACTATCACAACACCGCTCTCGGCGCGGCGGAACACTTTCGACACACCGCCATGATCGATCTCCTCAGCCGCTCGAGCCGCGACGTGCGGATGCTCATCTACCTCGGCAAGATCGAGCGGCTCCGCGAGCTCCTCGCTGAAGACCCAGCGCTGGCGCGCATCACCGGCCGGTACGTGACCATGCTCTTCTGGCTCCCGGTCGACGACGAAGAAGTGGCGATTGACCTCGCCCGACTGTTGCTGGCCCACGGCGCGGACTCCAGCGTGCGCGACAGCGATGGCAATATCGCGGCCGACCGTGCCGAACGCATCGGAATGACGGAACTGGCGACGCTGCTCCGGAATGCGGAATCGGGGAACGGCGCCGGTCGGCCAACGGTTGCCGATTACGACGCCATGGCTAGTCGTCTGCTCGAGGCATATCGCAGCGGCACACCGGACGCGATGGAACGCCACTACGCCGACACCTGGCATCGTCGCGAATGGAGCGGCATGCGCTCCTACGTCCTCGGCGATCTCGGCATCCACCGGCAATCGGAAACCGATTTCCCGGATATCACCCTCGATGACGCGCGGCGCTGGGTGGCATACGACCACCAGTTCAGGAGCTGGGCCGAGCTGGTCAACTACCTGGCGACGCTGCCACCGGCACGGCGCTCAGTGACCCGCTCTCCGGTGGGAGCGAGTCGCGAGCCATTGGACGCCGACGATCGATTCATTGCCCGGGACTGGGATCAGGTGATCGATGCCATTCAAACGCGCGGCTTCACCGCGGTGCATGCGAACGGACAGATGACCGACCCAGTGCTCGCGCGGATCGCTGCACTTCCCGAGGTCACTTCGCTGCATCTGGGCAGTTCGAAACGGCTCACCGATACGGGAATCATGGCCCTGGCGGCGATGCCGCAACTGCGAAGGCTCGACATCAACGGAACGCAGCTGAGCGATCGCGGCATGACGGTGCTGCGCGAGTTGCCGAATCTCGTGTCGCTCAAGGCCAGCGGCACCCAGATCACGGACACGGGCGCCGCCGAGCTGGCGCACTGCCGTCAGCTGGTGCGCGTGGATCTCATCTGGACTCGCACCGGCGACGGCGCGATCCAGGCGCTTTCCGGAATGCCGGAGATGAGGCACCTGGTCAGCGGCAGCGGCGTCACCGACGCGGGTTTGGCGGCATTGCACGACGTCCCGGCGTATGCCTCCTGGCGAGGTGGTGAAATCTCGCTCGGGCTTACCTCGCCTGAGGCTGAACCCAACATGCTCACGCTGCGGGGAGTCTTTACGGACCGCGGCATGAGCTCGTTCACTGGACTTGACGGACTCTTTGGCCTGTGGATCGAGAGCCAAGGCGTCACGGCACGCGGGCTCCTCCCGCTGGAATCACTGGCCCATCTCGGCAAGCTCTCGTTCGATGCGCACGACGACGCGATGCCGATCATCGCTCGCCTGCCCCACCTGCGCTTCCTCGGTATTCAGGACACCGATGCGACCGATGACTGCTGGGTCGCATTGGCCGCATCGCGGACGATCGAGGGGATATGGGGTCGCAAGTCTCACGGGCTCGGATCGCGCGGCTTCCGGGCACTCGCCACGATGCCATCGCTCGCGAACCTCGCGGTCAGTTGCTTGAGAGTTGACGACGAGGCCATCGCGCTTCTGCCGACCTTTCCGGCGCTCCGCGAACTCATGCCGATGGATATTCCGGACGCGGGATATCGACACATCGGACGATGCGAGAAGTTGGAGAAACTCACGCTGATGTATTGCCGTGATACCAGTGACGAGGCGACGAGTCACATCGTCGGGCTGGAGCAGCTGCGACGCTACTTCGCGAGTTACACGCAGATCACCGATCGCACTCCGCAATTGCTCGCCACGATGAAGGGACTGGTAGAGATCGAGTTTTCGGCCATCTCGGGGATCTCAAATGCCGGCGTGGCGGCGCTGGCGCAGTCACCATCGCTGCGCCGTGTTCAGGTCGACGGCTCACCCATGGTGACGACCGATGTCGAGCGCACCTTTCCCGCGCGGATCACAGTGCGAGTGACGTAACAAACGCCAAGCTGGATGGGCCGGCAACCCCTGACGGGCTCGGTGGTCTGGAATGTCAAGTATTCCATGGGAATCGCGCAGTACACGTTCACGTTCAGGGCGATACAGTTGGTGCCGTAGAAGGGCGGCAGGGCGTGAGGGCGTGCGGGCGGCAGGGCGGCAGGGCGTGAAGGCGTGAAGGCATAAGCCGACGACGACATCGGTTTGCTGCACTATTTTACAGAGCATGAAGTCACTACAATGCGAAGAGTTTCGTCGACTCCATCAGTCCGGTTGCTTCGTCATTCCCAATCCATGGGATCGCGGAAGCGCGCGACTGCTCGCCCGGCTCGGCTTTTCCGCGCTAGCGACCACAAGTTCAGGATTCGCCTGGTCGCGCGGACAGTCGGAC
>JBOHRY010000093.1:0-3454 GCA_050732955.1 Gemmatimonadales bacterium
CTCCAGGCCGCTGCTGGGCGTCAGGGCTTCCGCGTCCTTGTGCGCCATCAACGCCACCTCGGGCGTCAATGTCCGCCAGGGCTGGCCGTGCTTGAGGTAGATCAGTCCCCGATGGTCGAGCAGTGGCTCGCGATCCCGGATGTCGCCTGGATGGACCGGTGCTTCGTGTGAAAGCAGGTCATAGAGACCCGCATCGCTGGCGATGCAGCGATCCCATCCCTTGCCCGGTCCGATAAAGCCCTCGAACAGATACTCCACCCGCGTCATCTGGGTGTAGCGCCACGGACGATCGACCCGGAAGTTGGCGTACGCAACGACCCAGCGACGCAACTGCTCCAGCAGGCGTTCGCCGGAATGATTCGCCGCGGCGGCATCGCGCTCATCCCAGAAGCGATGCATCCATCCGAGCACGGCATCGTCGGGGAGGCGCTCGAACGCGGCAAGCGAATCGGGCGCCAGAATCCAGGCGAGGTCGAAGTGGTACATCTCGCGCCCGACCGGCGTCATCCGCTGCAACCCTTCCCAGTACGCCTGCTCGGCGGCGCCCGGGCGACCCAGCGCGCGCAGCGTCCGGGCCCGCTCGAGCGCCAGGCGCGACACGTCACCGCCGGCGGCGAGTGACGCGTCGAAGACCGAAAGCGCGCTGTCGTACTTCTGGCGCCGGCGCAGATCGCGCGCGAGCACCAGCAATGCATCGGCTTCGGGGTCGGGCCTCAGGAGCACCGTGGCAAGAATCGCATGCTCGTCGCTGGTGAGCTCGCGATCGCCGCCCGCCACCATGATGTTGATCGCCAGCGCGCGCGCGGGGGCCAGCTCCGGATCGTTGTGCAGCGCGTCGCGGAGGTAACGCCAGAGCGCGTCTACATGCGACTCGCCGAGGCGTTGATCGCTGAGATTGAGCAATGGGACGTGCGCCCGGGCGAGATCGGCGTACGCGTTGGCGAGCACGAACGGCGGCCAGGCCCAGTGCGAATGCGCGTCAGCCAGGATGTCGAGCGCGATGAGGGTGTTGACCAGTGCGTGACGGTCGTGCGACGTCTGCGCGACGCGCGCCCGGTACAGATCGCGGCGGATTTCGCCGAGCGCGCCGGTACCGGTGCGGGAAGCGCCGTCGAGCTCCGGCAGTTTCGCGACCGGTGCCGCGTCCACCGAGTCGAACCATGCCGTAAGTGCCGCGCTTTCGATCGGCGCCTGCGCGCTGAGAAGACGAGGTAACCCGGCACCGGCAACGGTGACTGCGAGCAGGGCCAGTCGCACGCGGCTGCTCCGTCGAATGGAGGAACGTCCCGCCATGACCGCCGCCGTCCGATCAGTGCGGCGGCGTGACGACCTGGGTGCCTGCTCCGGGTGTCAGCCCGAACTCGTCGTGACGAATCTTGCCGCCGCGCCAGCCGGCGCGCGCCGCGAGTCCGCTGGACGCCACCAGCAGAAGGATTACGACCCAGACCAGCGGCCGCCGGAATCCGCGACCGCCCCGAGCAAGGACCAGTGTGGCCAGCGCGATCACGCCAGTCGCGAGCGCCGCGATCTCTGTCTGGTCACCCGCGTCCTCGTGCGCCTGAATCACGTCCTTGTTGGCCCACGCCAGATGCCGGATGTCATCCTTGGCGCCGTCGCCGGTGTAATCCACCAGCCACGTGCCGCCTGCGAGAAGCACCGTACCAATCAGTGCGGCCCGCACCACGGCATCCTCGCGCCGGGCCACTCCCCACAAGAGGAAGAGCAGCACGACCGGCAGCCCCACGATGGGAATGTGGTTCAGGAGAACGTGGAGGTGGGCCGGCGAAATGTGCGGCATGAACAAAGCTACTGCTTTTTCGCTCTTGCCTCGACGATCGCCTCGACCAGGATATTGCCGTCGAACCGGACCGGGTCGGTCGCGGGCAGCCCGGTTTCCTTTGCCGCTGCCTCGCACGCGCGCCGAGCCGCATCCTCGTCCAGATCGAAGGTGTTGAGCGCCACCCCGATGACCCGGGTGGGGTGGACGGCGCCGCCGATCGATTCATACCAATCCACGTACTGCGACAGCGGCGGAATCCTGACCCATGACGCCGTCCGGTAATCACCCAGGTATTCGCGCGTGGGCTGGTGACAGAGGATCATGACGTCGGGGCAGGAGCCGTGCAGCAGACCGAGCGTGACGCCGCTGTACCCGGGATGGTTGATGCTCCCTTGTCCCTCCACCAGCACGACGTCCGCGTCCTTGGCGGCGCGCAGCACCAGTTGCTCGGTGGCGCCCGCAATGAAATCGGCGACCACGGCGTCGACCGCGGTGCCCCAACCCTCGATCATGATTCCGGTCTGGCCGGTCGCGGCAAACCGGGTGCGGACGCCGCGCGCGTTGAGTCCATCGACCAGCTGCAACTGCGCCGTCATCTTGCCCACATTGCAATCGGTGCCGACCGTGAGCACGACGAGTGCCTCCACGTCCTTGGCCAGGCCGGAGGCAACGGGTACGTCTTTCGGCGGCCGGCGCGCGTCGAGAATGGTGCGCCCATGGCGCTCTGCCGCGGCGGCGAGCACCGGATCGTCGGCGAGGAAGGTGTGCAGGCCGCTGACGATGTCGCAGCCGCCTTCCAGCGCCTCGCGGAGCCAGTCGCGCCATTCATCCGGAAGCTGCCCGCCTTGCGGTGCGATACCGATCAGGACGGAGTTGGCGCCGCGGGCGAGACCTTCCGCGACCGAGCTCACCACCGGGATCTCGCCGCCAAAACCAAGCACCTGTTGCGACGTCTGGTCGGCGAGTGCCCGGTCGAGCACGGCGACGACGCGTGATGGCTGGTACCGGATGACCGCGTTGGCGGTCTTCGACGTCATGATGCCGAAATCGTGATCCGCCAGAATGAGGTACCGCGGCTCGATCACGACTTGGGCGACTCCTTCGCCGGCGCGCTGCTGGCCGGTTCCGTGGCACCGCCCTGCCCGATCTGCTTCGGCGCGTCCTTGGTGCCGCCGATCATCCCCATCTTGGCCTTGAGTTCGAGCAGCTGCTGATCCGACGAGCCGTGATACTCCAGTTGCTCGAACTGCCGCGCCAGCGAATCGCCGCTCATCTCCTCGTTCAGCTCCGCCGAAGCGATCGCCTTGCGCTCGTTCGCTTCGATCTTCTCCTGCATCCGCTCGAACGACTCGAAGGCGCTCTTGTCGCCCATGCCGGAGAGCGTCTGCTGAATCCGTTGCTGTGCCTCGGCCCGGCGTGCCCGCGCGATGAGGATGTTCTTCTTGCGCTTGGCTTCCTCGATCTTGTCGTTGAGCTGCCGGAGCGACGCCTTGAGTGATTCGGTCTCCGTCTTGCTCTTGACCCAGGTTTCGTGCAGTTGTTGCGCGCCCTGCAGTGCCTCGTTGTAGCGCATCAGCGCCTGCTTGGCGAGGTCGTCGCGCCCTTCCTGCACCGCCAGCATCGCTCGGCGCTCCCAGTCCTCGGCGAGCTTCTGCTGCGCGATCGAATCGGCTT
>JBOHRY010000094.1:0-6348 GCA_050732955.1 Gemmatimonadales bacterium
ACATTGAATTGATCGCCGTCGATGGTGCGCACCTGATTGTGCGCCGTGATGCTGAGATCCGGATTGAGGTCGGGCGTGCCGTAATATCGGATGGTTCCCTGGTCCACGCTGAACTCGCGCTTGATGAAGCCGACATCCAGGGTATAGCTCCCGCGCGGAGCGCTCAGCAAACCGGTGAGTCCGTACACCTTCCGCTGCTTGTCCACCACCAGGTCGCCCTCGAGCTGGATGTTCGCCTCGGTGGACCGCAACCAGACATCGCTCCCGATGTGCACACCCAGGCCGTTGATGGTCAACGAATCGAGAAAGCGGATCGAGAACTGGTTGCCCAGCCCCTGCCGCCGGAGCGCCGTGGTGTCGATCAACGCGGCATTCTCCGGGTCTTCCAGGTCGACGACCGTCTTGTTGAGGATGTCGGTGAAATACACCACGCTGCGTGACAGCGTGACGTCATCCCCGGTGAGCACCGGCTGGAGCAGTGGTCCGCTCAAGTGCATGTTGCCGGTCGCCCGCAACGTCATGTCCGCGGGAACGTCGATCGCGAGGAAATCGGTGGCGCCGATGTCGAGATCGAGACTCGGCGTGGCCAGCTTGGCGAACCGGGCGCTGCCCTTGACGCGGAGGCCGCTTTCCGCGGTGCCGACTTCGAGCGAATCGATCACCATCGAGTCGGCGACGAACCGCGCGGAACCGTTGATCGGGCCGTACCGCTGCGAACCAAGTGACGGAATGGTCATCCCGCCGTCGTGCACCGCGAATGAGCCGGTCAGTTCCGGCACATTCCAGCTGCCGCTGCCGTGAAGATCGAGCTGGAGCATCCCGGTCGGATTGCGCACGGTCGGAATCATCGCCGTCAGGATCGACATGTCGACCGAATCGCCCTTGGCGTTGATTTCCAGTTCGCCGGGCAGCTTGCGCACCACGCGAGTATTGAGCGCCAGGTCGAGCGGGAGTGAGACGCTGCCCGAGAGCACGGCGCGGCCCGTGCGCCAGAGCGACACGTCGGACCGCAGCCGGGTGCCGGCGTAATCGAATGTGGCCCGCACCGTCGGCAGGTACGCTCCGTCGATGACCGGACTCGTCACGGTGGCGCTGCCGGTGAACGTCGGATGATCCCGCGTCCCGGCCAGGTGCAGGTCAAGCGCGCCCAGTCCATCCAGCGACGTGGTGTCGCGTTCGAGCACGCCGAACACATCGAGCAGGTGGAGTCCCCGCACCCGCGCGTCGAGCGTTCCCGGCGTGTCGCCGGGAAGCGTCCCGATCGCCACGACTTCGCCCTCGCCGTTGGCACTCCGGAGCCGGAAGGTGTCGAGCAGCGCGATCTGTGGCGCCGCCACCCGGATCCGCAGCGGCGATGCGAGATGCCAGGTCTGGTGCGGGAAGGCGAGCGAGAGCGAATCCAGGCGCAGGCGCGACGCCGGCGTGCCCGGCTGCCAGGTACCTCCGACCGAGGCATCGAGCGCCACCATGCTGACGCTCGCACCAACGGCGAGCGAATCGGACTTCCCCGCCACGACCAGGTGCAGCTTCTGGGCAACTTGCGCGCCCTTGCCGATGCTGTCGGCGGTCAGATCCACACGAAAGCCACGCCGGCCGAGTGAGTCCGCGCGCAGGGTCGCGTTCACGTCCGACGCGTGCCACGTGTCGAGCAGGATCTGCGATCCGTTGACGGTTCCGGTCACAGTCGCCGAATTCTTCGCTCCGGCAATGACGAGCGACGCCGTAGCGTGTCCATCGAATGGATGCGGGTTGATGGTGTCGCTGACCACTCCGGTCTTGGCGCGGATGAGCGAATCGAATGGCGTGAGCGACGTCACGGTCGCCTGCACGGTCAGCATCCCGGAGTCGGGCGCCGCCCAACCGAGGGTGCCGTGGGCATCCACGCGCCCCGCGTTCCACACGACGACGCCGGTGTCCACGGCCAGCATGCCGTGGTCGGCGTGCACCACACCGGTGACGGCGTCGACCGTCGCCCCGCCAAAACGCGAGCGATCGAGCGCCACCGCCAACGTGCCGCTCGGAGGCACGCCGACATCCATCGTGCCGCGCACGGTCACTCGACCGTTGAGCGATGTCGACATGCCGCTGCCCAACGCCGCCTCGACGTCGAAGCGCTGCAGGTCCATGACCAGCGAATCGGCGCCGTAGTGCGGCGCGTCAACCGTCACCTGACCCACGGCCGCGATGGTACCGACTTCACCAGTGAGATGGGCGTCTACGTCAAGATGATCCAGCGTGCCGTTTGCCACGACGTGCCCGGTGAGCCCGCCTTGCGACGGCAGGTCGGGATACCCGCTTCTCAGCGCGTCGAACGAGAGTCGGTCGAAATCGGCGTTCAGGCCGAGACCCAGCACGGCGCCGCGCGTGTCCAGCCGCGCCACGCCGAGCATCCGCGACAGCGCACCGCCGGGAGCGACGTGTTCGGCCGTGCCGGCGAACTGGAAGTTCTTCCACGGACCGTCGAGAGTCCCGGTGAGATCGAGGTCGCCGGTCAGGAGTATCGACGGCACCAGATGGTGAATCGTGGCGAGTGCCAGCGCCGATTGACTGAACCGGAACCGCTCGAAGACGGCGCCCTCGTTTCCGCCGAAGTGCACCAGCCCGTCGATCACCAGGTGGGACGTCGGGGCACCCGGCACCAGGGCGTCGGCGAATACCAGGTCTCCGCCCAGGTGCAGCGCGTCGAGGAAGCCGTTCGCCAGCAGGTGCCCGGTGAGCGTGCCGGAGACCGGCAGCGTGTCGAGATACGGCCGCAGAATGTCGATCGGCGTTCGTCGTAGCTGCAAGTCGAGTCCGCCCATGCCGAATCCGCGACGCACATCGGTCATGACGGTCATCTTGCCGGTCACTCCGGCGGTGTCGTTTCCGACCGCCAGATGATCGAGCAGGAAATCGGCGCGCGAGCCGCTGGCGGACTTCGCGATCACGTGGCCCCGGCCCGTCCAATCCGGGAGATCGGCCTGGATCCAGCGCAGGTCGCGCAGCGCAACCTTGGGGGCGTCGAGGGTGAAGTCGAAGAGCAGCGTGTCGTGCGGCCAGCGGATCGCTCCGCCGCCGATGAGACGCGACCCCGGCATCGAAATACTGTCGACGGCGAACCGCAGACTGTCACCGGCTGTCAGGATGCGCCCGGTCATCTGGGTGAGTTCGACCGCGGGATCGTTGATGCGCGTCCGCAACGCCACCACGCGTGCTTCCAGCGGATCGTGGTTGGGCGTCGAGATCCGGAGCAGCGAGAGTGTCGCGTCGAGGTCGGTCATCGTGTAGACCCGGACCGGCCCGTCGGCTGTGGTGTCCACTCGCGGTTGCGACGGAGTGCGGCCATTCCGCGTCACCGGCCGCCGCGGTGGCCCGGGCGTCGTCGGCACGTCGATCTGGATCGACCCGTGCGTCACCCCGACGTCGAGCAACGCCACGCGCGGCGGCGGTTGTCCGCTGCCGGGCCCTTCGTTCAGATGGAATACCGCTTCGTAATTCCAGCGCCCCGCGCGCAACTTGACCAGATGCAGCACCAGCGAATCGGCGCGCACGTGACGGAAGATCAGTCGTCGCGCCAGTAGTCCCGGAAGCACGTAACTCGTTTCGAGCCGCGGCGTGCTCAGCAGCACGCGGCCGGACTGGTCACGGATCACGACATGGTCGAGCTCGATGTGACTCCAGATGTTGCCGCGGATGGCGCCGATCTGCATCCCGCCGGCGATCGCCCCCGAGATCCAGCGGCTTGCGATCCGGGCCAGCAGCGCATGCCCGGGCGGAGTCAGTACCGTTGCGGCGACGGTGCCGATCACCACCGCGATGACGACCGCCAGCGGGGTAAGCAACGCGGCCACGATGCGGCGAACGGTCCGCATCAGAACGCCTGCCCGATCGAGAAATGCCAGGTCCAGCTGCCGGCGCGCGGCTTGACGAAACCGTCCTGGATCTCCGACAACGAACCATCGGTACTGATCTTGAACAACTGGCCAGCCTGCAGCGAGTGGGTGTTGTACCCGACGTCGACGCGGATCGGTCCGATCGGCGAAGTGTAGCGCAATCCCGCGCCCGGCGTCACGCGCAGCGGTGCCGGGCCGCTGGAATTCGACAGCATGCCCGCGTCCACGAACACCGCGGCCCGCAGCCTGCCGGCGAAGAACGGAGTCGGCAGGCGTAACTCGAGGTTGCCGATGGCGACGCGGGTTCCGCCGATCGGCGCCACGTGCACCGCCGTCTGGCTGAACGACGGCGACTTGGTCGGATCGATGGAATCGGCGGGCACCACGTAGACCAGCGGGCCGAGCTCGTTCTGGTCATAGCCGCGGACATCGTACGCGCCGCCGGCGTAGAAGCGCTGGTCGGGCGGCACGAAGTTGCCGATGCTGCTGTCCGACACATTGATCTGCGGTGCGAAGATGATCCCGCCGCGAATGTGGCCGGCCAGCACCACACTGCGCGTCAAGGGTACGAAGCCGGACACATCGCCCACCATGCGGAAGAACTGCTGCGTCGACGACGAGCCGAGCAGCCTCGACGACCAGGTCATCGATCCGGACAGGATCGAGCCGCGCGCCGGATCGAGGGGGTTGTTGACCCGCTGCCGGATGGCGCTCAATCCCAGGGTGCCCTGCACGCGCCGCTGCTGCAGCGCCGCGATCAGCGATGGCTGGCAGGTATTGAAGAAGGCGCAGAAGGACGCCGGGTTCGCCGTGGTCGTACCATCGGCAATCCGGTACGTCAGGGTGATCGGCACATTGGAAGCGTCGAGGTGCGTCACCGAGATCGAGGTACCCACCTCTCGCCGCAGGTACACCTCGAACTCGCTGTGCCGGGTGGCGAACACCGAGAACACCAGCGAATTGGTCGGTCCGATGAACGCATTGCGACGCAACGACGCGTTGATGCCATAGTTGGCCACGCGCGATCCCACCGAATCGTTGCGAAGCGTCCGGCAGAGATTGTTCTGGAGGCCGAATCCGAGCGGGTCTCCCACGCCGATCTTGGAAATCTGCGTCGTCACGTCGAAGACCAGTCCGCTGTTGGGAAAGTTGCGTGCGGCCCAGTCGGTCCCCACCCGGAAGCAGTCGTCGGTGCCGTATCCCACTGACGCCTTGGCGCGGTGACCCAGACTCGGCACCACGCTCACCGCCAGCGGTACCACGCTATCGCGCGGGTTGTAGTGCGCGGTATCGACGCCGACCGAGGCCACCCGATACAGGTCGGATGTATACAGACTGCGCTGCGACTGCAGCAGCGCGTTGAACCGGTATTCGTTGCCGGGCCGCGCGTTGATCAGGGCGGACACATGTGAAGTGTCCACGCCCAGCGGCGCGGTGACGCGGATCGGACCGAACTTGGAATGGAAACCGGGGTGGACCAGCAACCGGGCGTTGGTCTTGTCGGCGCCGCCCGATTCATCGACGGCCACGGTCGCGTTGGGGTACCCGTGATTCCAGAGGCGGAAGGTGATGGTGTCGGCTGTCTCGTGGAGCTTGTAGTCCGAGGCCACGTCGCCGACGACGATTGGCAGGTCCTGCCGAATCGAACCTGGAGTGTCCACCGAGTCGAGCCCGACCACTTCGAGGCTCGCCAGGCGATTGGGCGTGCCCTCGGTGATCTTGAAGGTCACGTCGACGGCACCGGTCATCCGCTTCACGGCCGTGTCGACCTTGACATCGGGGTATCCGCTCCGCTTGAACACCACCTGCAGTCGATAGACGTCGCGCGTAAACTCGAGCTGATTGAAGTACCGCTTGTCGCCGAGGCCGAGCCAGCGAAGCAACGGGTTGCGGGCGAAGAGGCTCGACTGGGTGGTGGCGATCGACGCGACGAGGAAGATCGGATCGACACCGTGTGCGCCCTGGAAGTGCACCCCGCGCACCAGGAGCGGCTGCAGTTGCGCGGCCGCCGGCCGGGCCGCGAACGGCACGGTCGCCGCCGCCAGCCAGCACACCAGCCATGGAGTTCGGAACCTGCCATGTCGTGCAATTGACCGCATTCTCTAAATCTGGTTTCTTGAAGGGGTTACGCCAACCGGTTGCCACCCGCGGGAGGCCGATGCGCCGCCCACTCATCTTCCCACTTTTTCTCCTGCTGGCCTGCAGCAGCGGCATTCCGCCGGGGTTGAAGTACTACTGGTCCAGCGATCCCCGCTCGCTGGATCCGGCATTGTCCACGGACGTTCCAACTGGCGAAGCCGTGACACTCCTCTTCGACACGCTCACGGAGTTCGACCCCGATGGCCGCCTGGTCCCGGGCCTCGCCACGTCGTGGACCCCGTCACCCGATGGACGCGTCTGGACCTTCCACCTGCGACGCGGCGTGACCTTTCACGACGGACGCCCACTCGATGCCGCCGCGATCCATGCATCGCTG
>JBOHRY010000095.1:0-6415 GCA_050732955.1 Gemmatimonadales bacterium
GGCCAGTCGAGTTCCCGGGCGACATCCGCTGCCGTGACCGGAGCCATAAGCCACGCTGCCGTGAGGACTTCGGCCCCGAGGAAAAGGCGCTTGGACAGATCCTTGTCCAATGCGACGCCGCTCGCGAGTGGCCCTGCACCAGTGTAACAAACGCCGGCCATTTCCAGCAGGTTCTGGACCGTACCATCCTCGCCGCGGCCGCCGTGCAACGCGAGAAAGGCGACGTCGGCATCGCGCACGGCGGGATCGGAGAGCAATCCGCCGAGCAGCACGGCCTCTTCGCGGACGACGAGATTCTCGAAATCGCCGGCGCCGGGCGGTGCCGCTTGAACGGCGCCGACCAGGAGGCGCGCTTCAGCGGCGCGGTCCAGGATCCCCACGACGGTGTCGACGACGGTCACCTGATGCCCCCGGCTCCTCAACGCGGCTACCACCTGCGTTGCCGACGCGAACGCCACGTCGCGCTCCGCCGACGATCCGCCGGTGAGCACGCAGATTCGCACCGCTACCGCCCGATCATCAACTGCAGCACGTCGTACCGCGAGACGATCCCGACCAGCTGACCGCGCTCGGCTACCAGCGCCGCCGGCACCTCGCGGGTCAGCATCGGCGCCAGGCGATCGAGGGTGAGATTGCCCTCGACGATCGGAAAGGGCGGCTCCATCACGTCGCGCACGGCCTGGTCGAGGAGCGCAGGGCGTTCGAGCGCCGCCGTCATCAGCGCGTTTTCCACCACCGAACCGATGCAGGTCCCGTTCTCGACCACCGGCACCTGTGACACGCCGTACGTACTCATCAGGTTGAGTGCCTGCCGGACCTGTGATGCCGGAGCCAGCTGCACCAGCGGTGGTGCTGCGCCCTGACGCCGCCGCAACAGGTCCGCCACCGTGGCGCGCGGAGTATCGAGCAGCTGGTTCTCCTGCAGCCAGGCATCGTTGAAGACTTTCGACAGATAGCGTTCGCCGGTATCGGCAAGAATGGTGACGACGCACGCCTCGGGATCGTCCACGGCACGGGCGACTTCGAGCGCCACGAAGAGATTCACACCACTCGAACCGCCGGCGAGAATGCCCTCCTCGCGCGCGAGCCGTCGCGCCACCGCCATTCCTTCCTTGTCGGTGACGGTGCGCCACTCGTCGATCACATCCCACCAGATCGTGGTGGGGATCTTGTCGCCGCCGATCCCTTCGACCTTGTACGGGGCACCATCCTGGCCGAGCTTGCCAGTGCGATGGTACCCCGCGTAGAGCGATCCGGCGGGATCGCCGGCGATGACACGGATCGCGGGATTCTTTTCCTTGAGAAAGCGGCCGACGCCGCTGACCGTACCACCGGTTCCAGCCCCGGCCACGAAGTGCGTCACGCGTCCGCCGGTCTGCTCCCAGATCTCGGGGCCAGTGGTGGCGTAGTGCGCATCCGGATTGAGCTGGTTGTAGAACTGGTTGGCGAGGATCGCGCCGGGCGTGTCGTGCGCGATCTGCTTCGCCTTCATGATGTAGTTCTCGGGGTGATCCGGTGGAACGGCAGTGGGTGTGGTCACCACTTCCGCGCCGTACGCCTTGAGCAGCCGGACCTTTTCCTGGCTCATCTTGTCGGGCATGGTGAAGATGCAGCGATATCCGCGGATCGCCGCCGCGATCGCGAGTCCCACGCCGGTGTTACCACCGGTGCCTTCGACGATGACACCGCCGGGTTTGAGCTCACCCGCGCGTTCCGCGCCTTCGATGATCGCGAGGCCGATGCGATCCTTGACCGACCCACCCGGATTGGCGTATTCCGCCTTGCCGTAAACCGGCGTCGAAATGCCACGCGCGAGACGCGAGAGCCGGATCAGCGGCGTCCAGCCAATGGTGTCGAGCACCGAGTCGTACGGTTCCTGGTGTTGCGGCGTCATTGGCGGCCCTCGACCTTCTTGAACGAATCCGGCAGCGTGAAGTGAACCGGCATGCGGATCGGTGCCATGACCGGCGTGGTTCCGCGCCGGGCCGGGGCGAATCGGAGCGCGGGAGCCGCCTCGAGCGCCGCCGCGTCGAATGCAGCCTGGCCGCTCGACGTCACGATGCGGGTGGAATCGCGCACGACGTTGCCGGTCGAATCCACCACCAGGTAGAGCATCACTTCACCTTCGACCCGCCGCGCGAAGAGCTCGGGTGGATAGGGAATCGACGACTGTCCCGATACCAGCGTCGCGGGGACCAGGACGTCAACATCCTGATGGGCGACCGGATGGCAAGCACTGCCGAGGGTGAGAACGGTGCAGAGAGGCGCGGACCGGTGCATTCGCAAAAGGTAATCGTCAGTCGGGTCCGGCTGACTCTAGTTCGTCCCGGATCCGGGCCAGTTCCTGCAGCGCCTGGATCGGTGTCATGAGATCGGGATCAAGGCGGCGAAGGTGCAGCGACAGCGCGATCGCCCTCCTGTCGGATTCCGACAGGAGTGGAGCGGCCGGTGCTCCGGGCCGCGCGTCGAAGAGCGACGGCTGCGCCGGATCGGGATCAGCCGGGCCCGCACCGGCAACCACGCGATGGCCGGTTTCGAGCGTGCCGAGCACGGCTTGTGCGCGGGTGACCACGCTGGCAGGCAACCCGGCAAGTTCGGCAACGTGGATGCCGTAGGAACGGTCGGTGCCGCCCGGTTCCAGGCGATGCAGGAAGACGATGCCGCCGTCCGTTTCACGTACCGCGACATTCAGGTTACGCGCGTGCGCGAGTTTCTCCGGGAGCTGCATCAATTCGTGGTAGTGCGTCGCAAACATGGTGCGGCATCCAATGCGATCGTGGAGATGCTCGCTGACGGCCCACGCGATGGCGACACCATCGTATGTGCTGGTGCCCCGGCCGATCTCGTCGAGCAGCACCAGTGACCGGCGCGTGGCGTTGTGCAGGATCGCACTGGTCTCGCTCATCTCGACCATGAAGGTCGATTGGCCGCGGGCAAGGTTGTCGCTGGCGCCGACCCGCGTGAAGAGCCGGTCAACGATGCCGATGCGTGCCTCGTCGGCCGGCACGTACGCGCCGACTTGCGCGAGCAGCACGCACAATCCGATCTGCCGGAGGATGGTGCTCTTGCCGGCCATGTTGGGACCGGTGACCAGCAGCACGCGCGCCGACTCGTCGAAGTGGACATCGTTGGGCACGAACCGCTCGCGCGCCATCCTGTGCTCGATGACCGGATGACGCGACGCGATGAGCGTGAGATCGTATCCATCGTGGATCACCGGCCGGACATACCGCTCGGTGATCGCCACCTCGGCAAACGCCGACAGAACATCGAGGCGGGCCAGGACTCTCGCGGTCTGCTGGATCCGGACCGTCGCCGCACCGACCCGTTGCCGCAGGGCCGCGAAGAGCGCGCCTTCGCGTTCGGCGATCTGCGATTCGGCGCCGAGCACCCGCGCTTCGTACTCCTTCAGCTCGGGCGTCACATATCGTTCGGCGTTGCTCAGCGTCTGCCGGCGCTCGTAATCGGCGGGCACCGCACCGGCATTGCTGTGCGTCACTTCGAGGTAGTAGCCGAACACCTTGTTGAAACCGACCTTGAGTGACGGGATGCCGGTCCGGGCGCGCTCGCGTTGCTGAATGCCGGCGAGGGCCTGCTTGCCGTTGTCCCGCAGATCGCGCAATTCGTCGAGCTCGGCATCGCAACCGGCAGCGATGGCATCGCCGTCGGCGAGGGCGATCGGCGGGCGCTCGACCAGTGACGCGACCAGATCCGCCGCCAGGTCCTGGAGTGGGTCGAGACGACGTGTGGCGCGCACCAGCAGAGTCGGGCAGCGCGGTTCTTCTGCTCCCGACAACGATCGCGCAGCCAGTAGCGCCAGCGACGCCTGGACCTCCGGAAGCCGGAGCAGCGAATCGCGGAGCGCGCCGAGTTCCCGGGGATTGGCGCGTCCCGCGGCCGCACGCGCGGCCAGGCGTTCGATGTCGCGGACACCGTCGAGCGCCTCTCGCACTGCAGTGCGCGCCGGGCCAAGTTCGATCATGACCTGCACGGCGTCGAGTCGCGCTTCGATCCGTTCCGGCACCGAGAGCGGGGCGAGCAACCACTGGCGGATGAGGCGCCGCCCCATCGGTGTAATGGTGCGATCCAGCGATTCCAGCAGGGTGACTCCGCGGTCCCCGGCGCGCAGCGGTTCGACCAGCTCGAGATTGCGTCGCGTCATCTCGTCGACCCAGCAGAGCTCGGCGTTGCGACGCACGGCCGGGCGCGCGAGGTGCGGCAAGCCCTGCGGTTGCAATTCCAGGATGTAGCGGAGCAATGCACCCGCGGCACCCACGCAGGGCCCATCTTCGGGAGCGAGACCGAGTCCGTCGAGCGAAGCGAGCTTCAGGCGACGCTGGAGTTCCTCACCGGCGAGACTCGCGTCGAACTCCCATGCCTCCCGCTCGGTGCGCATCACACCGTCGGCCAGCGATACGTCGGCGCCCGTGGGCAGCACGACCTCGGCCGGTGCCAGGCGCGTGATCGCCTCCGACCAGCCTTCGACGGCGACGGTCTCGAGCACGAATTCACCGGTCGAGAGGTCGATCGCCGCGACACCGACGCGGCCGTCGCGCGGCAGGACCGCAACCAGCCAGTTGTTGCGCCCGCCCGGCGTCCAATCCTCTCCGAGAGAGGCTCCTGGCGTGACGGTTTCGACCACTGCCCGCTTGACGATGTCGCGCGTCGCCCGCGGATCCTCGACCTGTTCGCAGATCGCGACGCGATACCCCTGTGCCACGAACTGTCGCAGGTATCCGGCCGCGGCTTTCACCGGTACGCCGGCGAGCGGGACGCCATCCCCGCGCGAGGTCAGCGTGATGTTGAGCGCGCGCGCGGCGATCTCGGCGTCCTCGTAGAACATTTCGTAGAAGTCGCCCATCCGGAAGAACAGGATCGCGTTGGTGTGACGCGACTTGATCTCGCGGTACTGGGCGAGCAGCGGACTGGTCACTGCCAGGAGCTCAAGGTGCCCGCGTGATGAACGCCGGGCCGCCCACGGCGCGCTTGACCTTGGCGAGTTGTGCTTCCGCGGCAGCGCGCGACGCAAACGGCCCGGCCTGGATCTTGGTGAGTCTCTTGGGCCCGGGCACAGCGTAGGCGCGGAAGCCGGCGGCTTCGATCTTCTGGATCACGCGACGGATCACCGCCCGGTCAGAGATGGCGGCGACCTGGATGCGCCACGGCGAGGTCGGTGCCGGTGATCGAGCAGGTGGCGGCGGCGGTTCCGGCGGCTTTGCGGTCGTGTCAGGAGTTGGGTGCGGCGGACCGGCGCGGAGCGATTCCGGCACCACCGGTGCGAGCTGCACTCCGTTGCCGACGTTGCAACGCTGCTTGGCGAACAAGAGCTGATTCTTGAGTTCGAGATCGTCGCCGACCGCGGCAAGGCCGCGCGTCAACCAGTCGCACGCCTGCTGGAGCTTCTGTTGCTCGAACGCGGCGCGGGCACCCCAAAGTGCCGCGGCAGGAATCATCGGTGAGTGCGGATGATCGATGAAGAGACGTGTCACGCGAGAGACGACATCGTCCATCTGACCTTCGCCGTACGAGAGTTCCGCCAGGCGGAGTTCCGCCTTCTCCGCCCAGGGCGTGGCCGGGAATTCGACCGCAACCCGCTTGAACCAGTTCCGGGTTTCGTCGCCGGTGCTGGCGACAGCGCCCGCGGTGTAAAGCGCTTCGGCCAGACCGGGATCGCCTTCGGGCGTCCTGCTCACGATCCGTGCGATCACCCGTCGAGCCGAATCGCCGTAGCCGTCCTGCGCCAGCCGCACGATCTCCTGGAATCTTGGGGTCACCGGATTGAGCGACACTTGCGCCGAGAGCGAATGCGCCAGGAACAGCGAACCGGCGAGCATCACGTATGGCAGGCAGCGGGACACCACTGCGCGCATCGGTTGCCGCGCCTTGGGTGCCAACGCGAGCACGAGATCGGTGACGACACCGGATTCGTCGGAAATCCGGGTACCCTTCAAGGTGATGTCGGCGTCGAGCGCCGCGGCGATCGCGTCGCGCAGTCGCGGCAGCGGCCAGCGGCCAACCACATCGGCGAAAAGTCTTGCCGCGAGATCGTAGTTGCCGACCGCGGGCCGCGCCGTGAAGAGCAAGTCCCGCTTGATGCGATTGGCGAGTGCTGCGTCACGCAACCGGTCGCGATCGGCGATCGCCCGCACCCACTGCAATGCGATCAGTGCCGTGCCGATCGCGGTCACGAGCTTGACACCCGAAACACCACTGGTCTCGAGGACGCGCGGGACCAGTTCCAGCGCCCGGGCGGTCTCGTCGCGCAGCACGGCGTCGCGCCAGTCGTCAACGGTTTCGCCAAAACGGACACCGACCAGAGCGGCAACCGTGGCGACGTCCACCACGCGATCGCCGGCAAAGCCGGCCAGCTTCTGGATTTCGGCGCTCAGGAGACCCAAGTCGCCTGCGGTCGCCC
>JBOHRY010000096.1:0-2778 GCA_050732955.1 Gemmatimonadales bacterium
ACCGCCGCGCAGGTCGAGGCCGGATTGCGACTCGACCGTTTCAGTTTCATCCAGCCGATGGTCGGCGCGATCGGCGTCGCCCTGGCCACGGCGGACCTGGTGGTGCAGGTGCACCCGGCTGCATGGCCGCTGGCGCTGGGCTTTGTGACGCTCTGGGGGATCTCGCCGTGGATCGCGCAGGGCATCAGCGTGCCGGTCCGGCTGGAACAGACGGAATCGCTGCACGCGGACGATGTGCACGCGCTGCGGCTGGTGGCGCGACGCACCTGGCGATTCTTCGCGACCTTTGTCGGTGCCGAGGACGGTCATCTTCCCCCGGACAACTTCCAGGAGACGCCGGTGCCGGTCGTGGCCCACCGGACCTCGCCGACGAACATGGGGTTGTACCTCCTATCGACGCTCGCGGCGAATGACTTCGGTTGGCTGGGGACACTGGATACCGTCGACCGGCTCGAAGTGACGCTCGATGCCATGGAGCGCCTCGAGCGGCTGCGCGGGCACTTCTACAACTGGTACGATACGACCGATGGCCGTCCGCTCGAGCCGCGCTATCTGTCGGCGGTTGACAGCGGCAACCTCGCCGGGGCATTGATCACGCTCGCGGGCGGCTGCCAGAACCTGCTGGACCGTCCGCCGGTCAATCGCGCCGCGCTTGCCGGCGTCAGCGACACGGCGCGCTTGATTCGCGAAGCAATGACGGCGAAGGGCGCGTCAGGTGGCGATGCCCGGTTCCGGCGGATCCACTCGGCGAGCGAACCGATCGTTGCCACGGATAAGTCGTCAGTGGTTGGGCCGGTGGCGTGGGTCCGGGAACTGGCCGCGGTCGAGACGGCGAGCCGGGAAGTGGCGACGCTGTACCGCATCGGCGATGAAACTACCGCCGCGCCGGCTGATGAGATCGCCGCATGGGTCGCGGCGCTGAGTGCGGACATCGCCAGTCACGTGCGGGATCGCGACACGCTGGTGCCGTGGGCGGCGGGGTCCGTCGATCGGACGGCTGCCGGCGTGGGCGAGCTCGCCTGGTCGTGGCGGTCGCTCGCAGAGATACCGGCGCAGTGCGCGCTGGCGGCGGAACAATTGCATGCCGTGCGAGCGCGGCTGGTGGCCGACGGCAACACGGGAGCGGAAGTCCTGGCACAGCTCGACGCACAGGCCGGCGCGCTGGATGCGTCATCGCAGGCGTGCGAGGCGCTGGCCGCACGCATCCGCTCGATGGCGGAACGGGCTCGTGCGCTGGTCAAGGCAATGGACTTCACCGTGTTGTATGACCGCGTGCGGAAGCTGTTCTCGATCGGATTGCGCGTGTCCGAGGGAACGCTCGACTCCGGGCTCTACGATCTCCTCGCGTCCGAGGCGCGATTGACGAGCCTCGTCGCGATTGCCAAGGGTGACGTACCGGTGGCGCACTGGTTCCATCTCGGGCGCGCGCTGACACCAGTGGGACCGGACTCCGTTCTGGTGTCCTGGTCGGGATCGATGTTCGAGTACCTGATGCCGGTGCTGCTGTTGCAGACACCCGAAGGAAGTCTGCTCGACCAGACCTGTCGGTTGGTGATCCGCCGCCAGATCAGCTACGCGGCCGAACGCGGCGTGCCTTGGGGGATTTCGGAATCGGGCTACAACGTCCGCAACATCCAGATGACCTACCAGTATTCGACCTTCGGCGTGCCCGGCCTGGGACTCCGCCGCCAGGTGGGCGATGACCTGGTGATCGCACCGTACGCTACGGGACTGGTGGCTGCCGTGGATCCCGTGGCGGCCGCTGCGAATTTCCGGGAGCTCGCCCGCGAGGGCGCCAGTGGTCGCTATGGCTTCTACGAAGCGCTCGACTACACGCCGACGCGGATTCCGACCGGAGCCCACGTTGCCGTGGTGCGCTCCTACATGGCGCATCACCAGGGCATGATGCTACTTGGCCTCGCCGACGCGCTGCTGCAGGGACCGATGCGACGGCGCTTCCACGCAGAGCCGAGCATCCGCGCCTGCGAACTGCTGCTGCAGGAACGCACGCCGCGCGACGTTCCGGTGGCGCGGCCGGTAGTGGACGAGGCGCCGCCGGTACGCGAAGTGCGCGAAGCGGCACTTCCGATCGCGCGACGTTTCCTCTCGCCACACGGCAGCGTACCGCGGGCCCACCTCCTCTCGAACGGGCACTACGCCGTGATGGTCACCGCCGCGGGTTCGGGATACAGCCGCTGGCGCGACCTTGCGGTCACGCGCTGGCGCGAGGACCCGACCTGCGATGTGTGGGGAACGCACATCTACCTGCGGGACCTCGCCACGGGCGCGATCTGGTCGGCCGCGTACCAGCCGACCGCGGCGGAGCCGGACAGCTATTCAGTTGCCTTTTCGGAAGACCGTGCCGAGTTCGTGCGCCGGGACGGCCCGATTTCGACACGGCTCGAGATCGTGGTTTCCCCCGAGGATGATGCCGAATTGCGCCGTGTCACGCTCACCAACTTCGGGCTCAGGACCCGCGAGATCGAACTGACGTCGTACGCCGAGGTCGTCATCGCTCCGCAGGCCGCGGACGTGGCGCATCCCGCGTTCTCCGACCTGTTCGTCCGCACGGAACAAATCGCCGATCACGCCGCGGTGCTCGCGACGCGGCGCCCGCGTTCGGCCAAGGAAGGCGAGATCTGGCTGGCGCACGTGCTGGCCGTGGACGGCGATGCGGTCGGTGAACTCGAGTGGGAAACGGATCGCGCGCGCTTCGTGGGGCGAGGCGGGAACTGGCGCGCGCCAGGAGCAGTGGTGAACGGCAAGGCGCTGTCGGGC
>JBOHRY010000097.1:0-2858 GCA_050732955.1 Gemmatimonadales bacterium
GGTACGCGCTGTGCCGGCCGACCGGCTCCTCGTCGAGACCGATTCCCCATATCTCGCCCCGGTACCCAACCGCGGCAAGCGGAACGAACCGGCGTTTGTCACCGATGTTGCGCGCCGTGTCGCGGAGATCCGGGAAACCACCGTCGAACTGATCGCATCTGCTACCACTGAGAATGCGCTCCGAGTTTTCTGGAGCGATCCAGCACCTCTTCCCTCGACGTGAGATTTCCATGGAACTGATCTCGACCCCGGATGCCCCCAAGGCGATTGGCCCGTACTCGCAGGGAGTCCTCCTCAACGGGTTCCTCTTCAGCGCCGGGCAGATCGCGCTGGACCCTGCCACCATGGACGTCGTGTCCGGCGGCATCGCCGAGCAGACCGAACGGGTCATGCTCAACCTCAAGGCGGTGCTGGCCGAGGCGGGCTTCGCGCTCAGCGACGTGGTCAAGACGACGGTGTTTCTGCAGGACATGGGAGATTTCGCGGCGATGAACGAGGTATACGCCCGCCACTTCGGGACGCACCGTCCGGCGCGATCGACCGTCGGCGTCGGCGGGTTGCCACGGGGGGTGCGGGTGGAAATCGAAGTCATCGCCGGTCGATGACTCAAGGCCGGCGGGTCTATTCTTCGGGCATGCGATTCCTGGTTGTCCCGTTGATCCTGGCCGGTTCCCTGGCATTGCCGCTCGCGGCGCAGCGTCCTGTCGCGCCCACGACGGTCCGCATCGTGAGCGACTCGACGGTCGGGCACCGTCCGCCGCCGCTCAACTACTTCTTCCGATCGCTGCTGATTCCTGGGTGGGGCCAATCCTCGCTCGACCGGAAGCTGACCGGCGCGCTCTTCATCGGATTCGAGGGACTGGCGATCAGCATGACGCTCAAGACCACGTACGAACTCCGGTATCTCGACCAGGTCGACTCGGTCACGGCCAGATCGCGGCGCGGCGAACGGCAGGACTGGATCGTGCTTCTCGCCTTCAACCATCTCTTCTCGGGTCTGGAAGCGTACGTGTCCGCGCATCTGCTGGACTTCCCGCCCGACCTCCGCGTTCAGGCGTTGCCGTTGCCTGGCGGACGGAAGGGTGTCGGCTTCTCGATCGGCATGCCGCACTGATGTCGAACGCACCGGTCGGCATCTTCGATTCCGGAATCGGCGGGCTGACCGTTGCCCGCGCCATTCGTGAGCTCCTGCCCAGCGAATCGACGATCTACCTCGGCGACACCGCGCGAGTGCCATACGGCCCCAAGTCACCTGAAACCGTGCGCCGCTATTCGCGCGAGATCCTGGACTGGCTTCTCAGCCAGGGAGTCAAGGCAGTGGTGGTGGCGTGCAACACTGCGACGGCACAGGCGCTGGATGACCTCCAGGCCCGATCGCCGGTTTCCGTGATCGGCGTCATCGAACCAGGCGCTCGTGCCGCGGCCCGGGCCAGTACCACAGGCGCCGTGGGCGTGATCGGGACGGCGGGAACGGTCGCTTCCGGAGCCTACGTGCGAGCCCTTCTCGGCGAGCGCGCCGATCTTCGTGTGGTGGCGCAGGCTTGTCCGGTCCTGGTACCGCTGGTTGAGGAAGGCTGGTTCGACCATCCCGCGACCGAGCTCGCCGCGCGCGAGTACCTTACACCGCTGCTCGCGACCGATATCGATGTGCTGGTGCTGGGCTGCACGCACTACCCGATGCTGTCGCCATTGCTCGGCCGGATCATGGGTCCGTCGGTACAGCTTATCGACAGCGCCACCGAGACGGCGCGCGAGCTGGCCCGGGTGCTGGCCGCGACCGGTATCGCGGCGGCATCGGGAAGCGTGACGACGCAGCGATGGATCGCGACTGACGACGCTGCGCGCTTCGCCCGCGTCGGCGCGGTGTTCATGGGAGCGGATTTGCGGAACGTGGAAGTCGTCGAGCCGGCAAGCGTCGAGTTGTCACCCGAACGACTCGAGCCGCACCGCTGAGTCGTCGATGATCGCGAATCGCCGCTCGGCAAGCCAGGCACCCGGATTGACGTACCATCGGTCGCCGTCCACCTCGTGAAGCGCGGGACGATGCGTATGACCCATGACGAGGACGGCGCCGGACGCTTCGTCGCGCAGTCGGCGTGCGGCCCACTCGGCCTGCCGGCGGACCGCCTGCTCGACGACGTCCGGGTGGTTGGAGGCGAAGGCCGGATCGTGGCCGAGTCGCCGCGCGGCGGTAAAACCGACGATCGGCGGCAGGAGGTCGAATCCGGCAATCACCGCCGGGCGATCGAGGATCCGGTTGAGCGCGCCGGCGCTGGGACGCTCCTCGTGAATCCCGTCACCGTGAATCGCGATCACGGGGTGTCGGCCGATCGGGAAGTGCAGTTCGCGACGATCAAACTGGATGCCGGTCTCGCGACCCCAGAAGGTGTCGCCCCAGCGGTCATGGTTGCCGCCAATCATCCAGACCGGTAGGTGGCGCGCCAGTTCGACGAGTCGGGCCGTCACCCGGATGCAATCACGCGGGATCAGGCGTTTGTAGGTGAACCAGAAGTCGTAGATGTCGCCGGCCAGCAGGAGTGAGTCGCCCAGTGACGGCATCGCGTCCAGGAATGCGAGGAATGCTTCCTCGTCGGCGGGGCGCTTCGCCGCGAGGTGCGCGTCAGCCACAACGACCAGCCGTTGACCAGTCACGGCGCGAAAGGTGGACGATGGCGGAGGAGCAGGCAACCGATGAGGGAACGATCACCACGATCCGGCGGCGGGTGGACTACTCCGAAACCGATCAGCAGGGCGTGGTGTACCACGCGCGTTACCTGGTCTGGCTCGACATCGCCCGCACCGAACACCTCCGTGCGGTCGCCATGTCATACCGCGAGCTCGAAGCCGCCGGCTACTGG
>JBOHRY010000098.1:0-2636 GCA_050732955.1 Gemmatimonadales bacterium
CATCGGGTATACCAGGGGTTGAGATCGATGCAGCCGAGGTTCACGCACCAGAGCAGCGACGACCGATCCTGGATCAACGGAAAGTCGATCACGTTCCCCGACCTGTGCGTGATGCTGCAGGTCGCGATCCAATCGGGGCGTGGGGTCGGCGCCCGCTTCATGAAGAAGCACTTCCCCGCGATCCCGTTGGGATAGCGCTTCATTACCATGGCCCGATCGCGGAGATGCGGCAGCAGCACATCGGCCACCGAGAGATAGTACGCCAGCAGATCCCGCTTGGTGAGTTTCTCCCGGGGCCAGTAAATCTTGTCAAGATTGGTAAGCGTGACGCTCCGCCCGTCGAGCTTCATCGTGGCTTCGATCGGCACGGCGCCGCGCGACGCGCGCCGCAGCGGCGCCAGCCTGGGCGGACGGGTTCCGCGACGAGCGGTAGTCATCACAGGGGTGTAGTCGAGTTCGACACCCTCCCTTGCACAGCGAAGCATCAGGCCGCCGCGACTCATGTCGCCCCGCCCGGCGAATGCCGGCGGGAAGAGTAGCCGCTCGGCGAATACTTCATGCAGCACGGCGACGTACTTGTCGGTAGCGACGCTGCCCAGAAGCACCGCGGCGGCGCCGGGGAGCAATTCGGCGAGCTGCACCGCGTCACGCGCCACCGGAGCGCGGTATGGCTCGTGGGTGTGGTCGATCGCGGATTCCGCCATGGCGCGGAGCTCGGCGAGGGTGACCGGCGTGTCAGGGTCCAGCAGCCCGCGATTGGAGGTGATGATCCGCACGGCGTCGCCGGGACCGGAGAAGCGCCGGGCATAGGTCACCTTGCCCCGGAAGTAGAGGCCGCTGATAAAGGAAAAGATTTCCCCGAGCGGTACGCCGGCGGCGCGAATCCTGACCGCGAGATCGAAGCTCGCGTCGGGATTGAAGAGCAGCGCGGCCCGGCGGCCACTCAACGATGCTGGTGAGAGCAGGAAGACGCGGGACACGCGAGAATTGTAGTTCATCCTCATTCTTGCATCGTCCGGGGCCTGTTGTGCAGGCCTGTTGCGCCTTCGCGTCACAAGGTCGCTGCAACACACTTCCAAGGAGGACAACAATGATCGGACCACTGCACGAGATGTTTCTCGACGAACTCCATGACATGTACAACGCCGAGAAGCAGCTCATTTCGGCGCTGCCGAAGATGGCCAAGGCGGCGAACGACCCGAAGCTGCGGAAGGCATTTGAAAGCCATCTGGAAGAAACCAAGAACCATTACGCTCGCCTCGAGCAGGCGTTCGAAAGCATGGAAGAAGCGGTCAAGGGCAAGACCAGCGAGGCGATGAAGGGGCTGGTCAAGGAAGGCGGCGAGATCATCGACAAGAAGGGTGACCTTCCCGACGCCGTCGTTGACGCCGGCCTGATCGCGGCCGCCCAGAAGGTCGAGCACTACGAGATCGCCTCGTACGGCACCCTGATCACCTGGGCCCGGATGATGGGACACGATGAAGTGGTGCAGTTGCTCGAGGAGACGCTCGGCGAGGAGAAGGCTGCCGATGAGAAGCTCAATTCGCTGGCGGAACATGGGATCAACGAGGAAGCGCTGGCCGCGACGGAAGGGTGATGTGTAGGGCGTCAGGGCGTCAGGGCGGCAGGGCGTGAAGCCCTGAGGCCTTCGCTGGGCAGACTCCGGTAACGAGTGCATCTTGAAGACGGAATGCACCACCACTCCACCGGAGTTTCACGATGACGGATCGCGACTTGCACCGCGACGTGCGGCTGCTCAAGGGTTACGCTGTGGGCAGCACGCTGTTCTTCGGCGTGCTGACCCTTGCCGCTTTCCATCGCAATGGCGCCCGGGAAAAGTTCGGCGAGATCGATGTCGAACGGATCAACGTCGTCGAGACCAACGGCAATCTGCGCATGGTGATCTCCAACCGTCCGCGATCGATTGGGCCGATCTACAAGGGGAAGCCGTTCGGATACGAGGGCGGTGGTCGGCCCGGGATCATCTTCTTCAACGATGAAGGGACCGAGAACGGGGGACTCACCTTTGAAGGGAAGCGCAACGCCGATGGCTCCTACGACGCGTCGACCCACATGTCCTTCGATCAGTTCGACCAGGACCAGGTGCTCAACCTCGACTACGCCGATGAGAACGGCATGCGCCGCACCGGCATCTCCATCGACGACCGCGCCAACATCGACATCCACGACATGGTGCTGGAGCACGACTCGATCATGAAGATGACCGATACGCTGGCGCGCGCTCGTGCACTGGCGAAATGGGCCGCACCGCGTAATGGTGTCCCGCTGGCCGCGCGGCGAGTGTTCGTCGGGCGCGATGTGCAGAAGGCCGCGGTGGTCAACCTCTCCGATCCCGAAGGCCGTACTCGGTTACGGATGCTGGTCGACTCGCTCGGCGCGGCGAGACTGGAGTTTCTGAACGAGAAGGGCGTGGTGACGGCGCGCTACCCGGCGCACTGACGCCGCCGCCTAGTGCGGGCGAGCCGAATCGATTGACGCCGCCACCCGCCGGACAAAATCCGCCCAGGTCGAAGCGTGCCAGCCGTGCCCCTTCATCGGACGGCCGTACGTAAATGATGCATTGGCCGCGGGCGTGGCCGTTTTCAGGAAATCCTCGAAGCGGTACACCGCGAGAT
>JBOHRY010000099.1:0-3553 GCA_050732955.1 Gemmatimonadales bacterium
GCTCAACGCCGTGACGGGAACGACCGCGTAGGTCGGACTGATACGGCCAGGCCCCGGCGCGTACCGGACGGCGATGTTCGATCCCGCTGCATTCCGAAGCCCATCGAGGATCGACACGACGCTGTCACCTGATGTGCTGTAGCCGCCCAGGCGAGCCTCGACGGCGTCCACGCCGATCACCGCCAGCGACCTGATGGTGCGACGGATTGGCAGGGCACCACGGTCATTCTTGAGCAGGACAATCGCTTCGCGCGCCGCCTCAAGCGCCAGCTTGCGGTGCGCCGCGGAATGATTCAGCTGCGGTGCGCTGTCCGGATCGACGTACGGATGCTCGAACAGGCCGAGCTGGAATTTTGCTCGCAGCACACGGCGCACGGCGGCATCAATGGTCGAGTCAGCGATTCCCCCCGACCGGAATGCGATCCAGTAGGGGCGGTATTGCGGATACGAACTCTGGAAGATGACGTCCAGGCCGGCGTTGAGCGCGTCGCGGGTTGCCGTCGCCGTGCTGGCCTCGGTCATGTGCAGCACCGTGGCACCGCCCGTCCCTGCCGCATCGGAGATCACGAAGCCGGGAAACTTCCACTCGTGCTTGAGCTTCCCGGTCAGCAGCCATCGGTTCTGGCTTGCCGGCACACCGTCGACCGAGTTGTACGCTGCCATCACGGAGCGCGCGTGGGCGTCGACCACCGCGGTCCGGAACGGCGGGAAGTAGCGCTCGTCGAGGGCGCGCTCGTCGAGGTCGATCGGGTAGCTGTCCCGTCCGCCCGCGCCCACATTCGCGACGAAGTGCTTGGGCGTGGTAATGATTCCTGCGGACTCCAGCGGCGCGATGAACGAACGCGCCATCGCCGACGTGAGCCATGGATCTTCGCCATAGGTTTCCTCGACCCGGCCCCAGCGCACGTCGTCCGCGATGTTGATGACCGGCGAGAGCACCTGTCGGATGCCGCGCGAGCGCGCCTCCTCCGCAATCACCGTGGCAACCCGCGTCATCAGCGCGGTGTCCCACGTCGCCGCGAGGCCGATTGCCTGCGGGAAGACCGTCGCACCAGTGCGGCGAAGCCCGTGCACGGCTTCCTCGAACGGGATGATCGGGATGCCGAGCCGAGTCTGCGTCACGAAATAGCGCTGGATCGCATTGATGCGTTCGGCATCGGCGCGCGCGTTGTTCGCGATCGGGCCGCGCGGTTGCGGAACCTGCAGACCGAAGACGCCGTGCGAGTAGTCGTCGTGCTGGTCGAGATCGCCGGGGATCATGAAAAGCTGCCAGAACTTCTCCTCCAGTGTCATTCGATGGAGCAGGTTGGCCACTCTGGCGTCGATCGGTACCGCGGCATTCCGGTATCGCGGTAAGGTGCCCTGCGCCCGGGCCGTTGCCGGACCGAGGAGGGCGAAACAGCACCAGAATCCGATGACAGGGAGCCAGCGCACCATCGATCATAACACCGGAGCGATACCGTGCAGCGCGCCATTGCGGCGATCTGCAAGCGCGGGGAACGATTCACCGTCCTCACGGCGGTGCAGGGTTGCCGTGCGGCGCGGTCCGGTCCAAGTTTGCTGCCCGCCCATTGGGCTGGGACAGGTGTCCGAGTGGCTGAAGGAGCCGGTCTCGAAAACCGGTATACCGGCAACGGTATCGAGGGTTCGAATCCCTCCCTGTCCGTCCCGTCATCAACCAATTCCACTCACGGCTGGCCGATGACCGCTGCAGTCGAGCTGCGTGACCTCCGCAAGGTGTACCCGGGATCGCCGCCTGTGACGGCGCTTGACGGCATCTCGCTCGACATGGCTGCCGGCTCGATCTACGGCCTGCTCGGACCGAACGGAGCGGGGAAGACCACCGCGATCGGGATCTGCACCACCAAGGTTCGGTCCACCGGCGGGACCGCCGCGGTAGCGGGGCTGGACGTGACGCGCGATGCCGTGGCAGTGCGCCGCCACGTCGGGGTGGCGAGCCAGGCGATCACCCTTGATCGCTCCTGCACCGTGGCCGAGAACATCTACTACCACTGTCGCTATTTCGGGATCGCCACCGCCGATTCGCGCCATCGCGCCAGCGATCTGCTGGATCGCTTCCTGATCGCGGACCGCCGCGATGCCATGCCGAATCAGCTGTCAGGCGGTCTCGCGCAGCGCGTCCAGCTGGCGCGCGCGATCGCACACCGGCCGACCGTGCTCTTCCTCGACGAGCCGACGGCTGGCCTCGACCCGCAGAGTCGTCTCGCGCTGTGGGACCTGGTCGCCGCGTTGCGCGGTGAAGGCCTCACGGTCGTGCTGACCACGCATTACATGGAAGAAGCCGACCGCCTCTGCGATCGCGTCGCGATCGTCGACCACGGCCGCGTGCTGGCCGAAGGCACGCCGGCGGAACTGAAGCGCCAGAGCGGCGAGACGGCGGTGCTCGACGTCGCGTTGGCGGATCGCGACGTCGCGCGGGCGGCAGTGCACGAGATGGACGCAGTGTCCGCCGTGCACGACACCGAGCGCGGCCTGCGCATCATGGTCAACGCCGACGGGGGTGGCATCCCGCGCGTCGTTGCTCGCCTCGCCGAGTATCACCTCACCGATCTCAAGGTCGTCGAGCCGTCGCTCGAAACCGTCTTCATCCGGCTCACCGGCCGGGATCTTCGTGAGTAGCCGCCGGTCCGTCGTCGCGTCGGTGATCGGCCTCTGGGCTCGCGATTTCCGCGTGCTGCGCCGGGACTGGATGCCGACCACGCTCCGCACCATCATGAATCCGTTGCTCACGGTCTTCGTGTTCACCTTCGTGCTGCCGCGCACCGGCCAGCAGTTGCCCACCGCCGCCAGTTCGATCAACCTGGCGACGGTGCTCGTCCCCGGTCTCGTGGCCGTGGCGATGATCTTCACCGCGATCGCCGCCGTGGCATTGCCGCTGTCGATCGAGCTCGGCGCCACGCGAGAGATCGAGGACCGGGTGCTGGCACCCGTCCCATTGGCGACGGTTCCTCTCGCCAAGGTGGCGTTCGGCGCTTTCCAGGGCGCGCTCGCCGGTGCGGTGATCTTCCCGATCATCACGCTGCTGCCGGCCACGGCGGTGCACATCCGGGTGGCGAGCTGGCCGATGCTGATGGTGATGCTCTTGCTGTCGAGCTGGACCGCCGCGGCGCTGGGTCTTTTCCTCGGCACAGCCGTGCGCCCGCAGCATATCGGGCTGATGTTCGCGGTAATCCTGACGCCGATCATGTTTCTGGGCTGTGTCTACTATCCGTGGGCGTCGCTGTCGTCAATTCAGTGGCTGCAGGTCGTCGTGCTGGCCAATCCACTGGTGTACATGAGCGAAGGCCTGCGGATCGCGCTGACACCCGATGTGCCGCACCTCGCGGCGGTGGCCGACGTGGCGATGCTGACGGTGCTCGCTGCCATTCTCACCTTCGTCGGCGTCCGCGGGTTCGGCAGGCGCGTCGTGGTGTAAACGCATGCGCCCATCGTCCAGGCCGATGACGCCAGCCGAATACATCGCCTCCTTGCCGCCGGAGCGGCGCCGGGAGATCGCTGTCGTCCGCACCATGATCAACCGGCACATTCCTGT
>JBOHRY010000100.1:0-4035 GCA_050732955.1 Gemmatimonadales bacterium
GTGTATTCGTCTTCGGGCATACAGTAGCGGCAGCGAAGGTTGCAACGGTCGGTGACCGAAATCCGCACCGATCCCAGCGGACGCTTCCGTTGGTCGAGAACCGGAGTCACGGCTTGACGGCGATCACGCCGCTGGTTGCTGTCGGATCCACCCATGCTGTTGACCCATCCGCGTACGTTTCTCGTTTCCAGATCGGAACCAGTCGCTTGAGCTCGTCGATCAACCACTGGCAGGCGTCGAACGCCACGCCGCGGTGCGCCGCCGCCACCACGATCACCACGGCGACTTCGCCGATCTGGAGATCGCCAAGTCGGTGCTGCAGTGCAACCCGCACGCTCCAACGACGCCTGGCCTCGTCGACAAGTTCCTGACAGACCCGCTCCGCCATCGGGGTATAGGCCGAGTAGCCGAGTGAGATGACCTGGCGACCCGCGTGGTGGTCGCGCACCACGCCAGTGAAGGTGACGTGAGCGCCGTCCGACGGAGCGGCGATCGATTCGGCAAGTCGCACCGGCTCAATCGGTTGCGATGTGAGAAACGACATGAGGTCAACCGCCGGAAAGCGGCGGCAACAGTGCAATCTCGTCGGACCCGGCGAGCGTCGTGTCCGCGCCGGCCCGGGCCATGTTGACCGCGACGAACGGCGCGCGGGGAAGCGCCGAGCCTCCCGGGAGCTTTCGAAGCGCAGCGATCAGATCGGCAACGGTTGCAGGAGAGGACAGCGTCACGTCAACATGTTCCGCGCCAAAGAGTTCGGCGTACCGCGCAAAGAGCCGAACAGTGATACCCATCACTCGTCGTCGTCCATCTCCGATTCGTCCGGCGTGTATTCCTCGTGCGCGACGAGAGCCCGTAACTCCTTGCTGGGCTTGAACACCGGAACCGGACGCGCAGCCACTTCGACCGGATCACCGGTGCGCGGGTTGCGCGCCATGCGCGTCTTGCGGCGGCGGATCTTGAAGGTGCCGAATCCCCGCACCTCGATGTTGTGCTGGTCGTGCATCGCGAGCTTCACCGCGTCGAGAAACGCGTCGACGACGCGTGCGCAGTCCTTCTTCGAGATCATCGGACCGGAAGTGCGCGCGATCGCAGCAGTTACCTGCTCCACCAGATCGGCTTTGGTCATCGCTCCCTCGCTCTGGGGATGAGGCGGCCGGAAGCCTCACATCAGGCCGATATGTACGACCCTTAAGCGTTGTATGTCAAGAGGTTGCGGACTTTTGGCCCAGTCGGGACCGGACCGCTGCCAGGAACTGGCCGAAGTGCGGGTAGGCGTCGTGGGGCCCGGGGGCCGCTTCGGGATGGTACTGGACCGCAAAAACCGGGAGCCGCCGGTGGCGGAGGCCTTCCACCGTGCCGTCGTTGAGGTTGAGGTGAGTGACCTCGAGGTCAGGCGCTCCCGGAACGCCTTCGGGGCTGCCGTTCACGGTGAAACCATGGTTCTGGGTCGTGATCAGGACTCGCCGCGACTCGAGATCGAGCACCGGATGGTTCCCGCCACGGTGCCCATACGGCATCTTGCTGGTGCTCCCGCCGTAGGCGAGCCCCAGGAGCTGGTGCCCCAGGCAGATGCCGAAGGTAGGCAGTCCGGTGTCCGCCAGCGCCCGGATCGTCCGGCGGGCGTAATCGATCGCGGCGGGATCTCCAGGACCATTGGAGAGAAAAAGGCCGTCAGGCTGCTTGGCGAGCACCGCATCGGCCGTGGTCCCGGCCGGCACCACTTCGACCCGGAACCCGGTCCGCTCGAGCATCCGGACAATGTTTCGCTTGAGTCCAAAATCGAACGCCACGATCAGTGGACCGGTGCCCTGCTGGTATGCTACTGGCGTGGTCGCCCGCGAAGCGAGATCCAGCCCGTCCATGCTCGGCGACGCGAGCAACTCGACGCGCAATGCGTCCGTCGGCTGCTCTCCCTCCGCCACGACGCCTCGCATCGCGCCGCGCTCGCGGATGTGGCGCGTCAGTTGTCGTGTGTCCACGCCGGAGAGCACGGGAACCTGCGCCGCATCGAGCCAGTCAGCCAGTGAACGAGTGGCTTGCCAGTTGGAATACCGCCGGGACAGCTCGCGCACGACCACGCCACTCACCTGCGGCCGGTCGGATTCGTCGTCGGCTTCGGTGATGCCGTAATTGCCGATCATCGGCGCGGTCATCACCACGATCTGGCCGAGATAACTGGGGTCCGTGAACGTTTCCTGATATCCCGTCAGGCTCGTCGTGAACACGACTTCGCCAAACCCGCTCCGCGCCCGACCGAGGAGCTCGCCGGGGAACCAGGCGCCGTCTTCCAACAAGACGAAGGCGGGACGTCCAGTCCCGCCTGCGTTGTCGTGCGTCACGGCTTCTTGCCAGTCGGAGCGGCCGGAGGTGGCGGCGGTGCTGCGACGCTAGGCGGCGACGCTCCAGGCGGTGGCGGCGTCAGTCCCGGAATCCCGGTCGCCGGCGCCGTTTGCTGGACCGGCGGACCCTGCCGCAGACGCTTCTGTACCTCGGAGGCACCGGTCGTCAGCCCGCGGTTGGACGACGCCAGTGAGAGCACCAGCGCCAGGCCCATGAAGATGCTTCCCGTCCACCAGGTCATCTTGGTGAGCAGGTTGGTCGCCTGGCGTCCACCCAGAACCTGCGACGTCGTGCCGCCGCCGAGGGACGCGAGTCCGCCGCCCTGGCCGGCCTGCATGAGCACCACCGCCGAGAGCAGCAATCCATCCAGAATCATGATCACGAGCAGGAAGCCGAACATCCCATGTCCCTTGCAGTTAGCCCTCTAACCTAATGCTGCGTCACGCCCGGCTCAAGCGCGGACCAGCACCCGGGCTGCCCGCGCGCTTCATTCCGCGGCGCAGATCTTCGCCCACCCATCGGGATCGAGCGAGGCGCCACCGACCAGCACCCCATCGACCTCCTCCTCCGCGATGAGTGAGCGAACGTTACCGGCGTTGCACGAGCCGCCGTAGAGCACTCGGGTGTCGCGGCCGAAGCCAAGGTCCGCCAGTACTTGCCGGATCACGGTATGCATCAACGCTGCGTCCGATGGCGTGGCGTTCCGACCTGTCCCGATCGCCCAGACCGGCTCGTAGGCGATCACCAGATCGCATGCCGGTGCGACGCCGGCAAGTCCGATGCGCAGCTGCCGGGTGACCACGGCTTCGGCTTCGCCGCGCTCGCGTTCGGCGAGCTTCTCTCCAACGCAAAGCACCACCTGCAATCCGCCAGCGGCCAGCGCCTGCACTTTTCGATTGGTTTCCTGATCGGTTTCTCCAAAGACATGGCGCCGTTCGGAATGGCCGACGAGAGCCGTCGCGGCCCCGGCGCCACGCGCCAGCGCCACCGACGTCGCGCCGGTATACGCGCCTTTGGGTTCCCAGAAGATGTCCTGCGCTCCCGCGAGGTAGTGCTCGTGGCCGTGCAATCGTTGCGCCGTCGTCTCGAGCGACACCGCGGGCGGAAAGAAGGTGACCGTGCGCCCGTGGCGCGGACGGTCGATCGCGAGAAAGCGATCCAGATACGTCCGCGCCTCGCCCGGCGCCAGGTGCATCTTCCAGTTCGCGGCGAAGAGCAGCGGTCGCGCCATTACGCGTCGTCCAGTGCGTCGACACCGGGAAGCGGCCGTCCCTCGAGAAACTCGAGCGATGCACCGCCGCCAGTTGATACGTGTGTCACTTGATTCTCGAGCCCCGCAGCCGCTACCGCGGCGGCTGAATCGCCACCGCCGACGATCGTCGTGGCACCGTTTCGCGTTGCCTGCGCAAGTGCTTGCGCCACCGCCAGCGTGCCGCGATCGAACGGCGGTGTCTCGAATACGCCCATCGGACCATTCCAGAGGACGGTCCCGGAGGCAGCGATGATTTCGCCGAACGCCCGAGCCGAGTTGGAATCGATGTCGTACATCGCCCACCCGGGCGGAATCGCGTCGCGCGCGACTTCCCGAGTTGTTGCGGCAGCGTCCAGTTGTTGCGCGATCACTGCACCAGTGGGGAGTACGAGCTTGTCGCCCGCCCTGGACCAGAGAGCCGTCGCCATGGCGACACGATCCGG
>JBOHRY010000101.1:0-3517 GCA_050732955.1 Gemmatimonadales bacterium
ACTTGGTCACGCGGACGGTGCACGGCGGCTTTGTCATCAGCGGCCGAAGCGACGCTACGCTCAATCCCGGCGGAGTCCGCATCGGCACGGCCGAGATCTATCGCCAGGTCGAAGCGATCAATGCGGTGCTCGAGAGTCTGGTGGTGGGGCAGCGCGTTCCGGGTGCGCTGGATGGCGACCAGCGCGTCGTACTCTTTGTGCGGCTGCGCGAGGGAGTCACCCTGACCGACGCACTCCAGGCGGAGATCCGCCAGCGCATCCGGGCGGGCGCTTCGCCGCATCACGTGCCGCGCCTGATCGTGCAGGTTGCCGACCTGCCGCGCACTCGCAGCGGCAAGCTGAGCGAGCTGGCGGTGCGGGACGTGATCGAAGGGCGCCCGGTCAGGAATGTCGGCGCGCTGGCCAATCCGGAGGCACTCGATGCGTTCCGCAACCGGCCGGAATTAGGTGTTATTTTCGAGCAGTAGAGGATCTTTCGACCTGGAGGTTCCGGATGACGACGATCGCCTCCAAACCCCTGGCGGCCGGCGCCGGCCTCACGACCACGAAGGCCGCCTTCATCGAACAGGCCAAGGCGGAAGGTCGCCTCTACATCGAGCAACCGTACGACCTGTACTCCTCCGCCAACCACCAGGCATGGCACGACCTGTACGCCCGCATGCACGACCGTTGGGTGCGATACGCCAATCACCGATTCCTGCAGGGTATAGACAATCTATGCCTCAGTACCGACAGGGTGCCGCGCCTGGAGGACGTGAATCGATTCATGGCGCCGCTGACCGGTTTCCGTGCCAAGGCGGTCAGCGGCTACGTCCCCGCCTACATGTTTTTCGATTGCCTGCGCCAGCGCGAGTTCCCGACCACGGTCACCATCCGGGACGGACAGGTGCTCGATTACCTGCCGGAACCGGACATCTTCCACGACATCGCCGGCCACGTGCCGATGCACACCGACAAGGCATTCGCCGATACGCTCGTGCTGTTCGGCGAATGCGCCAGGTCGGCCGCGCTTCGGGCCAACGACATACGTGACGAAGCCGAGCGGGTTCGCCGGATGACGAGTGTCATCAAGGCGATGGCGCGATTCTTCTGGTTTACCATCGAGTTCGGCCTGATGAAGGGTACCGAGGCCAGCGAGATCAAGGCGTACGGCAGCGGCCTGCTTTCGTCGTATGGCGAACTCGAGCACTGCATCGAGTCACCCGATGTCCAGCGCTACCCGTTCCAACTGGAATGGGTCGTGAATCAGTACTTCGAGATCGATCATTATCAGCCGCTGCTCTTCGTCGTGGACTCGTTCGATCACCTGTTCGCTGAGGTGACGCGCCTCTCTGAGTGGGTCAAGGCCGGCAAGCTCGATAGCGTTTCACCCGGCGAACCCGAAATCAGCGAGACCGATTTGGCCAGTTTCCTCGAGGGCGCAAGCGATTCACGCCCCTCTTAACGCCTAAAGCCTAAAGCCCAAGACCTTCTATGACTTCGACTATCGCTGCCCCAACCGCGGCACCGCCCCACGACACCTTCCCGATCAACGGAACCGACTATATCGAGTTCTATTGCGGCAACGCCAAACAGTCGGCGCACTATTACCGCTCGGCGTGGGGGCACAAGCTGGTCGGCTACCGCGGCCCTGAAACCGGCGTTCGCGACCGGGCGTCGTACCTTCTGGTACAGGACAAGCTCCGCTTCGTCCTGACGTCCCCGATGGGCCCCGAAGGCGAGATCGCCGAACACATTCACAAGCACGGCGATGGCGTGCACGACATGGCCTTCTGGGTCGACGACGCCCGCACCGCCTATGCCGCCGCGATCGCGCACGGCGCCACCGGGTATCAGGAACCGACAGTACAGAGCGACAAGGATGGAGAAGTCGTCACTGCGGCGATCCGCACCTACGGCGACACCGTGCATTCGATCGTGGAACGGCGAAACTACCGCGGTCTCTTTCTCCCCGGCTTCGTCCGCGTCACCTCGCCATACGATCCGCCGCCGGCTGGACTCAAGTACGTCGATCACTGCGTCGGCAATGTCGAGCTTGGCAAGATGAACACCTGGGTGAAGTTCTATGAAGACGTGCTCGGCTTCACCAACATCCTCACCTTTGACGACAAGACCATCAGCACCGAGTATTCGGCGCTGATGTCGAAGGTGATGGCCAACGGCAACGGGCGAATCAAGTTCCCGATCAACGAACCGGCGCAGGGCAAGAAGAAGTCCCAGATCGAGGAATACCTCGACTTCTACCGCGGCCCCGGCGTGCAGCATATCGCCATTGCGACGGATGACATCATCGGCACCGTGCGCGGGCTCCGGAATCGAGGAGTTGAATTCCTCAAGGTGCCGCAGACCTATTACGACACCGTGCTGGACCGGGTCGGGAAAATCGACGAGGATATCGCACCGCTGGCCGAGCTGGGCATCCTGGTCGATCGCGACGATGAAGGCTACCTGCTGCAGATCTTCACCAAGCCGGTCGAGGACCGACCGACGCTCTTCTATGAGATCATTCAGCGAAAGGGCGCCAAGAGCTTCGGCGCGGGCAACTTCAAGGCGCTCTTCGAAGCCATCGAGCGGGAGCAGGAGTTGCGGGGGAATCTCTGATGCCATTCTACCACACGCTCGGCCAGATTCCGCGCAAGCGTCACACTGTCTTCCGCCGGCCGGATGGCGGTCTCTACGCCGAAGAACTGATGGGTCACGAGGGGTTCATCGGCACGTCCTCGCTGCTGTATCACGAGGCTCCCCCCACGACGGTCAAGTCGGCGCGCCAGCTACGGAAGGTCTGCTGGGAAGCCGACACCTCGACGTCGCTCCGGCATCGCCATTTCCGCACCGCGGCGGCGCGGGTCGGGGGATCGCCCACGATGGACCGCACGCCGGTGCTGTTCAACCAGGATATCGCGATGCTCTGGGTCGCGCCGGATCAGGAAGACCAGCACCTGTATCGGAATTCCGAAGCGGACGAGGTCATCTACCTGGCCGAAGGCGAGGGTGTACTGGAATCGTCGTTCGGCGAATTGCCGGTCCGCGCCGGTGACTATGTCGTGATCCATCGCAACATCACGCATCGCTGGCGCCTGGACTACGCCAAGGGGCCCGCCAGAATGCTCGTCTTCGAGAGTCGCGGCCACGTGCGCACACCGAAGCGGTATCGCAATGAATTCGGGCAACTGCTCGAAGGGGCACCCTACAGCGAGCGTGACATTCGTTGCCCGATGGTGTTGAAGACGCGGGAGGAGAAGGGCGACTTTCCGATTCTCGTCAAGCAGTACGACGCGATCAACGAGCTGGTGCTCGACCACCATCCGTTCGACGTGGTGGGCTGGGACGGCTACTACTATCCCTGGGCGTTCAACATCCATGATTTCTAGCCGATCGTCGGGCGCATTCACCAGCCACCGCCGGTGCATCAGACCTTCCAGGGCGACGGCTTCGTGATCTGCTCGTTCTGCCCCAGGCCGTACGACTTCGACCCGAACTCGGTCCCGGCGCCGTACAATCACAGCAACGTCGACTC
>JBOHRY010000102.1:0-3571 GCA_050732955.1 Gemmatimonadales bacterium
GTACGGAACAGCGCTCAGGAAAGATTCAATGCCGAAAGAGGTAGGCGAATTTGACGAAGAAGCCATCCTCCTCGCGCCGAAGGTCACGGAAAGTGAGCGGCCGGTCGCCGTCCAGGGTTGAGCCGTAGCCGAAAAAGACGACCGTCCCGGGGTTGGGCTGGTAGGATGCCAGCCAGTCGACCCTGAGGGAATCGGTGCGCGTTGCGGCGACCGCGGTCCCGCCGATTGCCAGCGGGAGGCCGGTCACCGGATCCTCGAGGGCCGCTTGCCGCTGGGAGCGGTACTCGGCCACCACGCGGAAGAAGAGCGCCCGATTCGGTTGCACTTCAATCTTCAGTCGCGGGATGATGGTGCGGGCGAATTCGCTACCATCGCGGGATCGCTGCAACTGCGAATAGGTCAACGTCGCGAAGAGACGTGTGGATTGGGTAGGACGCACCGTCAACGCGCCGGTGACGGTGACTGCCTTGCCGCGCGCGGCTTCCGGAAAGATGGCCGTTGCGCCCTCCGACACACCAAGGCTCGCCTCGTAGTGCTGGAAGAGCGGCGTGCCGATCGTCACCGTTCCATTGACCGCACCGAACACCCCGCTCGGGAGCGCAAAGTTGGAGAGCGATCCCGACACCGGGTCGGTGACCAGCTGGTAACCGACATAACTGGCGGGATCGAAGCGCACGAATGCGTCCGTGACGGTGCTGTTGATGTTCCAGCCGCCGCGCAGGCGGAGCGATCCGTTGATGTCGCCGTCTCCTTCGATCGGGCGACGGCGGAGGAATTCGTCGTAGCGCCAGACCTGCGGCGCACCGCCGTATACCGTCGCCTGTTCGACGAACGCGCCGCGCTTCCCGTACCAGGAAAACCGGTTGAACGCATGCGCCATGACGATGCCGGTACGCGGCACGAATCCGCTCTGCGCCGAGAAATCCTGGTCGATCGCGGTGACCTTGTAGTTGAATCCCCAGGCACGCCCGGTACGATCGTACTCCAGGTCCCAGAGCGGTGCCGCGCGCGAAGCGCCGCCGGACGAGTCGCGGGTCGCGGATCCCGCGAGCTGTGCCTGGAAGTAGTACACGCCGCCGAAGAGCAACCGGGTGTCAAGCGACGCCACCCGATTGTACGCCCCGTTCTGCTCGCGATCGGTGACGGTCACTCCGGCCACCGAGTTGGCGCCGACATCGCGCCGCACGCGAGTGATGCTCGCGAACGCGTCGGGTGCGCCGGTTTCCTGGTCGATCGCGGTGAGATGCGCCACGGTCCACGCCCCGAACTTCCCGGTCAGCTTGGCGCCGGCGGCGGGATCGACGATGGTGCGGGTGTATACCAGGTTGTTGGGTGACGCGAAGAGTTCGATCCCCTCGAGAAAGAACGGCCGCCGTTCGGGATAGAAGAGCGCAAATCGCTGATTGATCGTCACCAACCCGGCATCCGATTCAACCTGGGAAAAGTCGGGATTGATGGTCCCGTCGACGGTGAGGTTGGTGAAACCGAGTCGCGCGTTGCCGCCCAGCGACGGATGCACATCGCCGCGACTGAACGTGCCGTCGTCGAGCCGGTTGCCGGGAAGCTGGCCGGTGAGTTCGGGCTGAACTTCGACGACGACGCCGCGATGAATGTCGTGAATTCCGGTGATGGTGCCTGCCTGGGCGAGGAACGACTCGCTGGCGCGACGGACGTCGGTCCACGTGTCCTCGTACCCGGTGCGCTGCGTCAATCGGTCGATGTTGATTCCCCAGGTCTGCTCCGCGCCGCTACCGTACCGGAGCGACTTGAAGGGAATGCGCATTTCGATCGCGTATCCGAACGCGGTGCGTTGGCCCTTGGTCTGGTACTGGAAGTCGGGATTGCGATCGACGGTCCCCGACGAGAAGCTGCTGGCGGAAAAACCGCCTTCGCTGCGCACGCCATCGTCCTGGATGCCGAGGGGATTGCTGCCGAAGAAGTAGGCCCGGCGCCGGTCGTTGAAGGTATCGAGATAGACGGTGACTTCGTCGTCGCTGGCGATGTTGTCGCGAGCCGATACCGTGGCGTGCACCAGCGCAGGTTCGCGGTCGTAGGCGAGGATACCGAAGTAGATCGCCGTCGGCGAGTACCACACCAGCACCACGGTCGAATCCTCGGCGGGCCGCGAATCCACCGGCCGGTACTGCTTGAAGCCATCGAGCCGGGCGGCCTGGCGCCAGACGGGCTCGTCAAGGGCACCGTCAACAACGATGTCCGCCTCAATCCGCGGAATGCGAACGGAAGGCACCTGGCCATCGACCCGAGACGCCAGTAGGAGCAATGGAAGCCAGGAGAGGCGCATCACAAAACCTAAGAAGAGAGAAGGGAGAATGGAAAAGAGAGAAGTGGGATAGACGTCAGAAGAGAGAAAGAATTTCAGCTTCTCTCGTCTGCCTTCTCTCCCACTTCTCTCTTTTCCGCTCTCTCTTCTCTCTTGCTCTTGTTATTCGTATCTCAGGGCCTGGATTGGATCCAGCCCCGCCGCTCGCTTGGCCGGCCATAGTCCAAAGAAAAGTCCCACCAGTCCGCTGAAGGCGAAAGAACTGAAGATCGCCACCAGCGAGATCACGGTGGTGGTGCCGTACTGCTTGCTGACGAAGATCGATGCGGCGACACCGATCACGATCCCCAGCGTCCCGCCGGAGATACACAGTACCAGCGCTTCGACCAGGAATTGCAGCATGATGGTGAGCTTGGTGGCTCCCAGCGCCTTGCGGATGCCGATTTCCTTGGTCCTCTCGGTAACCGACACGAGCATGATATTCATGATGCCGATGCCGCCGACGATCAGCGACACGGCGGCAATCGACAGGAGCAGCGTCGAGAAGGTCTGCGCCGTCTGCTGTTGCGTCGCGAGGAAGTCCTTGGGCGAGCGGATCTGGAAGTTGTCGTCCTGTCCCGGCCGGATCTTGTGCTGTTTCCGCAGCACGCGCTCGATGTCGACCATCCCCTGTTCCAGCGGCGTGCCGTTGCGGACGATCACCGAGATCGACCGCAGGAGGTCATTGCCGAACACCCGGAAGCGCGCGGTGCTGATCGGAATCAGGATCTGTTCGTCGGGATTCTGGAAGCCGGTTGACCCCTTGGAACTCAGCACGCCGATGATCTCGAAGGGGATCTGACGGATCGCGACGGTCTGTCCGATCAGCGCCGCCGGGTTGGCGTTGAGCAGTTTCGGGACGTCGGAGCCGATGACCGCGTACCGCTCACGCGCCGCATCATCGCCGTCCGTGAAGTTGCGCCCATAGGTGATGGTGTAGTTGTGCGCGGTCACGTAATTCGCGGTGGTGCCGACGATGCTCGTGTTGATGTTGCTGTTGAGGTAGACGACCTGCTGGTTGCGCGAGAGTTCCGGCACCACGTCGGTGAGCGTGGTGGCCTCGACGCGAAGCGAATCCGCGTCGGCGACGTGCATCGGCGCCCGGTCCTGGGTCGCGGCCCCGCCCATCCCGCGTCCCATGCCGGGATTGATGGTGACCAGATTCGCGCCGAGGGCATTGATCTTGTCCTGCACGGCCTTCTGCGCGCCGCTGCCCATCGCCACGACCGTGATCACCGCAGCCACGCCGAT
>JBOHRY010000103.1:0-2580 GCA_050732955.1 Gemmatimonadales bacterium
CGCCGACGCTGCCGAGCAGGCGCAGCATCGAAAGATCGTGCCTGGCCGGATGCTCGGTCCCCCACTTCATGAACGCGCGAATCGCCGTCGGCGCAGTGTAGAGCACCGTCACGCCGTAGCGTTCGCAGATCGCCCAGAAACGATCGCGCTCCGGCCAGTCGGGCGCGCCTTCGTACATCACCACCGTGGCGCCGATGGCCAGCGGACCGTACACCACATACGAGTGACCCGTGACCCAGCCGATGTCTGCCGTGCACCAGAAGACGTCGCCGTCGCGCAGGTCGAAGACGTACCTCGTCGTCGTGGCAACCTGCGTCAGGTAGCCGCCAGTCGTGTGGACGATTCCCTTGGGTTTTCCCGTGGTGCCCGATGTGTAGAGAATGAAGAGCAGGTCCTCGGCGTCCATCGCTTCCGGTTCGCAGTCGGACGGCTGGTGTTCCAGCATCCGGTGCCACCAGTGGTCGCGGCCTTCGAGCATTGGGCACTGTGCCGCATCGATACCGCCGCCGCGATGCACGACGAGACAGCTGCGGATCGACGGACATTGTGTGAGCGCGTCATCGGTGAAGCGCTTGAGCGGGACGACCTGCCCGCGGCGATAGCCGCCGTCGGCGGTAATGCAGCAGACGGCCTGCGCGTCGTTGATCCGGTCGCGCAATGATTCGGCGGAGAATCCGCCGAACACCACCGAATGCACCGCGCCGATCCGGGCGCAAGCCAGCATGGCAATCGCGGCTTCGGGAATCATCGGGAGATAGATCGCGACCCGGTCGCCCCGCCTGACGCCGAGACTGCGCAACGCGTTCGCCGCGCGGCCAACCTCGCGATACAACTCCCAGTAGGTCAGTACGCGCCGGTCTCCCGGTTCGCCTTCCCAGAGGAGTGCCGCCTGGTTGCGTTTCGCGCCGTGCGCGTGCCGATCGAGACAATTCACGCTGACGTTGAGCTTTCCGCCGACAAACCACTTCGCATGCGGCGGCTCCCACTCGAGCACCGTCTCCCACGGCGTTGACCATTCGAGTTCGCGGGCGCGCGCTGCCCAGAAGCCGAGCCGGTCCTTCTGTGCGGCCTGATAGGTCGCCGCAGTGGCCTGTGCCTGAGCCGCAAACGCGGCGTCCGGGGGGAAGCGTCGTTCCTCGGTCAGCAGGGTATCGAGTTGTTCGGTCATGTCGAGGAAGCTGCCGCTGGCCCCGGCGCTGGGAAAGGGGGTCTGGCAAAGCGATGCGCCGTTGCCACAGTGACGCCGGAGAGCGGGGCGGGCGCTCCACTGGCAAGGCCCTTGCTACCTGTCGGGCTACCCTGGAGGCTCCCTGAACGTTTCAACCACGCAGCCCGACATCCGAGTGCTGGCGGCACCCGAGAATCTCGGCCTCGCCTCTCGTGACTCGTTTCGACAGCAGGCCAATGGCCTGCTCGACGAAATGGGCACGGGACGGGGACAGCTGGTCGTGGATATGCGCGGGACCAAGGAGATCGATTCTTCAGGGTTGAGCGCCCTGGTCATGGTGCATCGCCATGCGGTCGAACGCCGGCAGCAGGTGGTGCTGCGCAATGTCTGTCCGGAAATCGAATTCCTGCTCGTGCTCACCAAGCTCGACGACCTCTTTCTCTTCTCGTCGGATTCCTAGCGCACCGGCGCTGCACGGCGCGGCGCATCTGCTCCGCCGGGACATTGCACCTATAATTCGCCCCCATGGACCCCGACCGCGCTCCGATCGCCGTCGCTCGCGGACTTGAGCGCCGTTTCGGGCACGTCGTGGCGCTGGCCGGTGTCGATTTCGCCATCGGCTCCGGCGACGTGGTCTTGCTGGCCGGTCCCAACGGTGCCGGCAAGTCCACGCTGCTCCGGTGCATTGCGGGCCTGATCCGGCCATCTCGCGGCAATGTCAGCATCGGGGGACGCGATCTCCGTAACGATCCCGAAGCCCGCTCGCTGATCGGCTTTCTCTCCCACCAGACGCAACTGTACGACGACCTCACGGCGCGGGAAAACCTGCGTTTCGCGGCTCGGCTGCACGGATTGGACGCAGTGGACGACCGGGTGAGGGACGCGCTCGACACCGCAGGGTTGTTGCTTCGCGGCGACACTCGCGCGGGCAACCTGTCGCACGGGATGCGACAACGCCTCGCCATTGCTCGCGCGACGTTGCACCGCCCGCGGCTGCTGCTGCTCGACGAGTCATTTACCGGACTCGACGCCACGGCCGCCGATCTGCTGCGGGAACGGATCCGCGCCGACCGCGACGGCGGCGGTGCGGTGGTCTGCGTTTCCCATCAGCCGGCCGAAGTCTGGGATGTCGCCACACGCACGATGGTGATGGACCGCGGCGGGCTGATGCTGGACACGCCGCGGCCGGAATCGCTTGCCGGTTTTGTCGCGACGCTGCGCCGGCCGAGGGCCGCGTGACGGCCGGTCGCGCAGCGCTCGCCATCGCCGCCAAGGACCTGCGCATCGAGTGGCGGCACCGGACCGCATTCGCCACCGCGGTCGTGTTCGCGGTGCTGGTGCTGCTGGTGTTCGTCTTCGCGCGGGATCAGGGAAGCGTCTCGCTGGGCACGCTCGCTCCGATCGTGCTCTGG
>JBOHRY010000104.1:0-9579 GCA_050732955.1 Gemmatimonadales bacterium
CGTCGGGAGCGCTCATCGCCGCTGCAGTGTACCAGCGTGATGGGATGCCCGGTTTGCGTGGACTCCTCGCGGTTGGCTCGTCGAACGAGGCGCTCATCGACGCGCTGCCGAGACTGCTACATGTGGCGCCAGCGGATCTTGACCGTTGGTGGCGCGACACGGCGATGCGCCCCGCGGGCGGATGTCGATAGCGAGCTTCTGCCCGACGCGCCTCGGCTACCCGCACGGCCGAAGCGTTTTCGCCATCGGCGGTGCAGGTGGAGACGATTCTCGAGGGATAGTGACCAACGCCCTTCGCTCGCTCCGCGTTTCAGCCCGGCTTGCCTGCAGAATGGCATTGCTTGCCGCCTGCCCACTGGTTGGAGCCCGCAGCCAAGGTGTTCCCGCGGTTAGGCCAACGCCGGCCAGAACCCAGATGTGGGCCGATTCCGCTTCGCGGACGCCTGAGGCCCAGGTCTACCGCGTGTGGCAAGCGTATTTCCAGTCGAAGGGCGGCGATCTTGCCGGCAACGCCGGAACGAGCTCCACGCTCTGGGTCCCGGACGAACAGGCGAAGTGGCCATTGTACGATCTGGCCGGCTTCTATGTGCCGGCCGGTGCGCTGCCGGAGGTCGTGAACATTCGGATGATTCATGGCACTGCGACACCGGCCTATGAAATCACCGTTCGTTTCAGTAGCGCCGTTGCCACGGGCACCCCGGGTTCCGGCCGGACCGTGTTGGCCGCAACGTGGATTGTTGAGCGACGCGCCGGCCGATGGCTGCTGGCGAACACCTTGCCAAGACGGACCCAAACTTGGCACCGTGAGAGAGTTGGACAGATTCAATATTTTGTGGAACCCAGTCTCACGTTCAACCGCGCAAGAGCAGTCGCAGCGGTGCAATTCATCGACTCGCTCGCAGCAGCATTCGGTGTCGCGCGACTGCGTTCACTGGACTACTACGTCGCGCCGACCGTCGATGCGGTCCTGAAGGCGCTGGGTGTCCGTAGACCTCCCCAGTCGGTAGACAGAAGGTAGCTAGACTTTCGGGGTGCGATTTGGAGGCACCATGCGGAAGTCCCGATTCACCGAAGCACAGATGGTGGCCGTCCTGCAGGAAGCCGAGGCCGGGCTGCCGATCGCCGATCTGCTCCGCAAGCACAACATCAGTCGGCAGACGTTCTACCTGTGGCGCTCTCGGTACAGTGGCGCGACGGTACCAGAGCTGACGAAGCTGAAGGCGTTGGAAGCGGATCACGCCAAGCTCAAGCGGATGTATGCGGAGCTGGCGATGGAGTACGCGGCGATCAAAGATGTGTTGTCCCGAAAACTGTAACGCCGTCTGCGAAGCGGCAGGTCGCCGCGCAGCTGGTGGCGGAGCACCACCTCTCGGTGGTGCGCTCGTGCCAACTGGTGCGGCTTTCGCGGGCGGCGTACTATCGACTGCCAACCCGGCAACAGGAGCGAGACCGTCCGGTGATTGACGCGCTGCAGCAATTGGTCGCCGCTGAGGGCGCCCGCTGGGGCTGTGATCTGCTCACGCGGCGCTTGCGGCGGCTCGGTCGCCCGTGGAATCCGAAGCGGATTCGGCGCGTGTATCGGGCGCTGGGCTTGCGCCATCGCCGGCGCACGAAGCGTCGCGTGCTCACGCGCCCGAAGCAACCGATGGAGGCGCCGGCGGTGCTGAATCACACCTGGGCGCTCGACTTCATGCATGATCGCCTCGAGGACAGCCGACCCTTTCGGACGCTCAACGTGATGGACGAAGGCAATCGCGAGGCCCTCGCGATCGAAGTGAGCCCGTCGCTGCCGAGCCGGCGCGTCACGGCGGTGCTGGACCAGCTGGTGGCGGTGCACGGGCGACCGAAGGCCCTGCGCCTGGACAATGGCCCGGAATTCATCGCGGAACCGCTCGCCACGTGGTGCGCGGCGCAGCAGGTCCAGCTCAAGCATATTCAACCGGGGAAACCGAATCAGAACGCGTACATCGAACGCTTCAACCGAACGTACCGCTACGAAGTGCTTGATGCGTGGCTCTTCGGCTCGCTGCAGGACGCCCGCGACATCACGGCGGAGTGGCTCATGACCTACAACACCAAGCGGCCCCACGACAGCCTCGGTGGGATGCCGCCGCTCGACTTCATCCCGAGGCCAACCAGTGCCCTGTCTGTCTAGGAACTAACTGTCTACCGAACGGGGAGGTCTACGGAACCAGCCCCGGTCATCGGCGAACGATTGTACCAGATCCACCAGACCGACGTACAGGTAGCCAATCAGAAGGACGCAGCCGCCCAAGGAGAGAACCGCCGTCAGCAGGCCGCCGGGCTGAAAGCGGCCGCCGGTAGGTAAAGTTTGAACTGCTAGCCACACACCCAACACTGGCAGAAAAAACAATGGCATCCTCATGGAGAGCGCGCGAAGGTCGGCCTCCTGACACCGGCCGATCCATACACCGACCACGATTGCGAACAGTGCGTACGGAACGCCGGCAATCCAGACGGACGAAAAGAGCAACGCCGCGACGAGGCCGATCGGTGAAGGCAACGACATATCGGTAAGCCAAAGCAGTATCCACAACGCCGCCGGCACGAGGAGCGGAGCGGCGAGTGCAAAACGATAGAAGGCTACTCGTCTGATTGGCCGGCGCATGTTGGGTGCAACACCCGGTCAGTGCGCACGCCGGGTGGCGGCGCCTTGCCGCTGCTTGGCCTTGGTCTTGGTCTTGCGCCCGGCCGCACGAACCACCACCGGCCCGCGGCCGCTCTGAGCGAACGGCAGGGGGTTCCGGGCGATGGCCTCATCGACCAGGCGCACGACCGTCGGCCGAGCGAGTGTGGACGCGCTCTCCACCGGAATCCAACGCACCTGCTTGCCGGAGCCCTGCAGCAACTTCTCAGGATCCGACAATTCCTTGCCCCGATTGAAGTACAACGCCACACCGCTCGGGCTCACGCGAATTGTCAGAACGCCTTCGTATCCGCGCTCGTTCGGAGAATAGCTGATCACCAGCCAACCGGAATATTCATACACGATCTCATGTGCGGAGGGGAGACGCTTGCGCAGCCAGCGTCGCATGGTGCCGGTGAGGCGTTGATGCGCGGGTGCGACCTTGGCGACAAGCCCACGCATCTCGGCTTCGGCTGCGCGCCGCCCCGCGGCGGACTGGCTATTACCCTCTGAAGTACTCATCCTGTGTGGCTCCGAGTGACGGAGGAAGCAAGTGTCAGGCAGGCCCAACGATACGCAAGTACTTGCGCCAGGGGCCGACCGCATCCGTGTATTGACGACCCATCACGCGGGCGATCTGCGATATGTGGTTCATGTCGTGCGCCACCCAGGTGGCGAGATGCTGGCGGAGGGTCACCCTGCCGAACTCAGGATGCTGACCAGTTCGATCAAGATCTGCCGCGGTCAATTGCAAATCCGCCAACTGATTCAGGCTTTCAGCGCGCAGATCGCGGAAGATATCCAGCAGCTCCGGAAGTGTCCTATCGCGCGAGGCCTGGTACTGGGCGAAGCGATTGAACACCGCCAAAGGTAGCTCTTCTCCATGAGCACGGATGTGTTCGACGCGCGGTACCCAGTCCGTCCGCTCTCCATGAATAAGATGCCCGACGACATCGTACGGGCTCCAGGTGTCGGGGCCGTCGGCGCCAGTTGTCCACACGTCCGGAAGATCGCGGAGCCACACATCGAGAACTGCGGGAGTTCGCGACAATAGCGCCACACCGCTCTGAAGATCGAAGTCCATATGCGCTCAGCCCACGTCGGGGGAATGTTGGGCGGCGGCCGACCGGACAGATCGGTTCATCCGGCTATCGTCCCTTCGCGATATATCGGACGTTGGGGAGACCGTCGAAGTCGGTATCCATGGTCCAGAGTGTTGCATCGAACTGCTGCGCGGTCGCGAAGATGATGCTATCCGCCAACGGCAACCTGTTTTCCAGACCGAGCTTGGCGGCGGCAAGCGCCAAGCCACTGTCCAGCGAAACCACCTCGCCCTGATGAAGCAGAGCCGCAGCCTGAAGTGCCGCATCTTCGCCGCGCTGCTGCATGACCCGACGGGTCACCTCGAGCAGGACAATCGACGGAACGAGCAGGTCATCCGGCGACTCGATCGCCGCGGCAAAGCGTCCGGCATGGGGTCCGCCGGCGAAGTACTCCAGCCACGCCGAGGAATCGACGACGTTCACACCCGGTCCCGGTCGCGCGGCACCGTCGTGTCGATCCCCTTCAGGAATCCGCGCATGGCGCGCATCGAGCGCACGGGGATGAACTCTATGCGGTTCTGGTACCGCAACGCCTGGACCTTCTGGCCGGGCTGCAGCCCCATCGCTGCGCGGATCTCGAGCGGGATGACGACTTGAAATTTCGGAGACACGGTGACGACCGACATGACGACCCCAATCGATTGCGATATCGTACAACGATAGCTGTATCGATGAGGCATCGCAAGGGACTGCCCGTTCGACCTATCTTCCCGCCCGGTCTTCACACCGGATTTCGCGAGCCTGTCATGCCTACCGTTGATTCCATTGCTTCAGCGGCGAACACCCGGGCCGCGCACCGCTCGACGAAGCGGACGCTCGCGCTGCTGTGCGGTGCGGGTCAGCTCGGCAACCAGCTCTTCGAGGCGGCGTTCGCCGCGAGCGTGCTGCAGCCGGGAGATCTCGTGTTCACCACCGGCATGGCAGAGTTCGTAGCCGGTTTCGACTGGCCGCTGGGGCCGATCGCGAACCTGGGCGCGGCGAAGCGCAGGCGGACGATCCAGCTCTGGGTGAAGCGCTTCGGCAAGTTCGCAGCCCGGTTGCGACTCGCCGATGGCATCCGCCAGCAGCAGCAGGATTTTGCCGTGGCCGGCGTGGTGTATCGCCGCTTCGGCGATGATGTGCAGTTCTCGCGCGGTGCATGCTCACGAGTGGTCTTCATCGACCGCGGGTACTATCAGAATGCGGCGGTGGGTAACCATGCCTCCTTTCGCCTCAAGCCTGAGCACCTGGTGGCGTCACGCGCCTTTCTCGAGACGCTACCCCACGGTCCGCGCGCCTTCGTCCACGTGCGTCGCGGTGACTATCGCCACTGGACCACGTTCGGCCACTCTCCGCTGCTCGATCTGCAGTACTTTCGCGACGGGATCGCGCAGATCCGCTCGGCTTCTCCAGGCACCCGCTTCATACTGCTCAGCGACGAGATCGCCGAAGTGGCGTCGCAACTCGCGGCGAGCGACGTGCATGTGTTCGCCGGAGCGAATGTGTACGAGGATTTCGGGATGATGACGTTGTGCGATGGCGGCGTGATCTCCAACTCGACACTGTCGTGGTGGGGCGGCTGCCTCTGTCGTCGTACCGTGCCGGTCGTGGCGCCCCGCCATTTTCTCGCCCGGGGGCTCGGATTCGACTATCCGCCGGGAATCATGGCCGACTGGATGACCGTCATCGACCCGTGAGCGGCTCGCCACCTCGAACGCGTTGCGCGAGGTACCACGCGACGGTGGCGCGGAGCCCGTCCGAGAAGCTCGTGCTGGCCTCGAATCCGAACCAGTCACGCGCTCGCGTCACGTCGAGACAGCGGCGAGGTTGCCCGTTCGGTTGGGTCACGTCCCAGACGACCCGACCGGTAAATCCCACCTCTTCGGCAATCACCGCCGCGAGTTCGCGAATGGTGATCTCGCGACCGCTGCCGATATTCACCGGCTCGGCCCCGTCGTATCGCTCCGTTGCCAGGCAGATCGCCTCCGCCGCATCTGCGGCGTAGAGAAACTCGCGCGTGGGCGAGCCGTCTCCCCACAAAACCACCTCAGCGTCGCCGCTGTCCCTGGCCTCGACGCACTTCCGGATCAGCGCCGGAATGACGTGACTGGTCTCCGGATCGAAGTTGTCGCGCGGGCCGTACAGGTTGACCGGCAAGAGGTAGATGGCGTTGAAGCCGTACTGCGCGCGATACGCCTGCGCCTGGACCAGCATCATCTTCTTGGCCAGGCCATACGGCGCGTTGGTCTCTTCGGGGTAACCATCCCAGAGATCGGTTTCGCGAAATGGGATCGGTGCATGCTTGGGATAAGCGCAGATGGTGCCGATCGCGACGAACTTCGCAGTCCCGGCGCGCCGTGCCGCTTCCATCAGCTGCGTGCCGAGCATGGCATTGTCGTAGAAGAAGCGGCCGGGATTCGCTCGATTGGCGCCGATGCCGCCGACGATCGCGGCCAGATGGATGATCACATCGGGAGCCGCGGTGTCGAGCAGCCGCTGGATCGGCTCGGCCTCGCGCAGATCGAAGTCCGCCGAACGCGGCACCACGATCCGCTGGCAACCGCGCTGCCGAAGCGCCTCGACGACGTACGAGCCGAGGAAGCCGGCGCCGCCGGTGACGACGATGGATGCGGAGCTGAGGTTCAGGGATTCCACCAATACTTTACCCGAGCTGCTGGGCGAGCCCGATGAGAAGTCCTTCGGGACCCCGGATGTAGCAGAGCCGATAGGAGTCCTGGTACTGGACCACTTCCCCGGCGACCATCGACGATGAGCAACGTCGCCGGCTCAGCGCTCCGCAATGGCTCGGCGATAGCGATTTCTCCTTCTTGGCGTTGCCGCAAGTAACTGTGAATGAGTGTCACGGCTCGACACCCCTTCTTGCCGATCCCCTATGGTGTGATGAAGTCTTGGACTACTGCGCCCGGCGCCACGACAAGCTCCACAATCCACGCACGGCGAGAACGACCGAGAAGAGGCTGGTCACGCCGAGGGCGATGAGCGTCCAGATGAAGAAGAAGCCTCCGCTGGACCCGGCGATCTCGCCCACACCCCTTCCCCTCATGTGGAGGATCGGCACTGCCAACCCCATCAGCGATCCGAGGAGAATGATGACATATCCCGATCGGCGTTCGGCGAGCACCAACGTTCCGTAAAGCCAGATGGCGAAGATGAGCACGACAGCAAGGTTCGCGATCCCTCCCCCTTCGAATCCGCGGACGATGTCGTCCGTCACGTGAAGCGAAAAGAGGAGGATCGAGAGCAGCGACGCGACGGTGAGCGCAGTGGTGGATCTCATTGTGATTCTCCTGCCCACGTCTGTGGCGAGTTCGAAGTCGGCTACAGGGTAATCTGCACGCCGGTAACCAGAATGGTGTCGGTATTCTCAAAGCCCGGCTGCGGAAGGCCTTCGTACCTGATGACATAAGACGCCTTCATCGCGATGGCCCGACTGATGGGAGCCGTAATCGCCGTCTCGCTGTTGATGCGGTAGTCCTGGCTCGTCTTGAAGTTGGGAAGGTATTCCACGGTTTGATCGACACTTGCTTTCGGTCCCAGACTGCGGTGGTATACGATCGCCGCGCGTCCGGCCGCATAGTTCCGGTCGGCGCCCGGCGGGACCGCCTTCTCCTCGCTGTAGCCGCCGCCAACCTCCGCCCGCAACGTGTCATGCGCACTTGCCTCTGCGATGACCGACAATCCGAGCGTTTGAGCGGAACGCAACCGGATTCCGGCAAAGGTATTTCGCTCGAACTCGGCCGCTCCGTACAAACTCGCGCGTCCGCCGATTGCACGGTCGCCGCGGACGTCTCCACGCCAGAGTTCTGCCGTGACGGAATCGTGATTGCGGGCGTACGTTACGCCAGCTGTCTGGGTGAACTTCCACGGCCCGCTGGTGACGATGAACTTGTCGCCGACATCGACGCTGGTGATCTCGGCGTTCCCCTTGGTGGTGATCAAGCCGGCGTTACCGGTAAAGAACACGTGCTTGCCGGTATCGGGAGCGGCTGACACTGAGAGAGCAGCGAGCAGGAGGGCCACCATACAGGCCTCGGAAGTGGAAAGACAACCGGCGGCAGGAAGAATGTTCGACGAATCATACTTCACGCCGCGCCACTACGCTCACGCCAACTTAGCAGCGAGCGCTTGTTTGGCGGCAGCGGATCACACCACCGGTACCCGTAATCCCAATACCGTGAAGTGCGCCACCATCGCGGCCATGGCGCCGATCCAGAGTTGCAACGCGCCGTAGGCGTATGCCGCCAATCGGCCGGTTGAGAATCGAAGCGGCACCGACACAACTGCAAGAGCCTGCATGCCGAAAAGCAGGTAAATGCCGACGTGCCGCCAGCCCGCGGCCGATCGCAACGCTGGCGAATCGTAGACTCCGTTGGGAACTTCTTGTCCGGCGAAGACGGCCGCCCAGGCCCAGAGCAGGACCACGAAGACCATCGGTGATAGCGAGACGAGCGCCGCCCTGGGCCCAAGCGAATGGAGTGCCCGGCCGCTCCGGGAGAGGCGCATGGCCACAGCGACGCCTATCAGTACGAGTGTAACAGGGAACGAAAACACGAGGAACCAGAATGTCCAGAACGCTGAGCTCAGAATCAACGCCACGGAGAGCTCCGTGCGGAGTGGGTTGCGGTGACCGCCTGACGCCGTGCGCTGCTGCGGCCGGGCGAGTGTCGCCGCGGCGAAGACCTTGGGTTAGCTGGCCTGATCCCCCAGCACGATGCTGATGCCATCCAGGATTTGATTCACATGGCGAGATGCAAGCGACCGTACCCGTTTGACCAATGCCGTGCGGTCGAGCATGGTGATTTGCAATGCATTCGCGACCGAGTCCTTCGGCAGGCCGGTGACTTTCGCCGACAACCGCGTGTTCCCTGGCGCCTCCGCCCACATCAGGTTGCTCGTCAGCGGTACGCACACCACCGTCGCCACCCGACCACGATTGAGCGCGTTCCCCTGCACAACGACCACCGGGCGACGAAATCCCGGCTCCGATCCCGCGCGGGCACGTGTTACGTGGCAATCGATGCCTGGCCCGTTCGGTCAGTCAACCGAGCAGCTCGGGCGGCTCCCAGATATGTCGCTCCAAAATGCCAGTGCTCAGCGGCCTCAGCCGGGGATCCTAGCTGATACGTAGTGCCGTCAGTACACCACACGATCTGGGCTGCCAGATCAAAAAGATCCTCGACGTCATGGCCAGTAATCACCACAGCACAACCTCTCCCGGCAAGTATTCGCAGCGCGCCTCCGATCAAAGCACGATCCTTTGGGTCGATATGCCGCAATGGCTCGTCCGCAAGGAGGCAGAGTGGCGCTCGAATCATCGCGGCGGCAATCTCTGCGCGACGCAATTCGCCGGTCGAGAGGCTGCCGCAACGGCGGTCGAGGAGCGCCTCCAAGCCCAGAATGCTGATGGCATCGTCGGTCGAGGATCCCGGGAACTGTCGGCGAATCATCGCGAAATGCTCGCGCGGCGTTCGGTGCGGAGCGAAGAGCTCCCGATCGGGAAGGTAGAAGAGTCCGCGAGTGGCGAGGACACACCACTTTGGTCTCAGGTAGGCAACGCCGTTGAAGAAGACGGTGCCCTGATCAGCAGCGAGATCGCCGCTTGCGATGCGAAGCAGGGTTGACTTGCCGCAGCCGTTGCTCCCGATCAGGCAGACAATATCGCCAGCGCTGGCGCGGAGCGTGGCCGCAGTCAGCACGCGACGATCGCCGTACGACTTTCCGATGGAATCGGCGCGAAGGATCAGCGCCATCGGGCCCGGAACGCGGCGAGACAGGTCTCGATCAGCGCCGCAGGAGCTGCCGACCAGACGATTGTGAACGCCAGAGGGA
>JBOHRY010000105.1:0-4334 GCA_050732955.1 Gemmatimonadales bacterium
CGGGTGCCAGTTCGCGGTGTTCACGTACATGAAGCCAAATCCGATCACGAGCAGGACGATCGTGACTTTCAGGATGACGATGAAGTTGTTGAAGCGCGCTGATTCCTTGATGCCGATCACGAGAAGCGTCGTCATCAGCCCGATCAGAATCATCGCCGGGAGATTCAGCACGGCGCCCGTGTGAGAGAAGCCCGCAGGGTGAAGAAGAACCTTCGTTATCGGATCAAACTCATTCGCGTCCGCATAGTAGTACGGCGAGCTCGTGAACGAGGTGGGCATGTGGAAACCGATCTGGTCCATGAACGCCGAGAAGTACCCCGACCAACCCACGGCAACGGTAGACGCTCCGAACAGGTACTCGAGGATCAGGTCCCATCCGATGATCCACGCAATCAGCTCGCCCATGGTCGCGTAGCCGTAGGTGTAGGCGCTCCCCGCGATCGGGATCATCGAGGCGAACTCGGCGTAGCAGAGTCCGGCGAAGAGGCAGCCGCTTCCCGCCAGGACGAACGACAGCACCACTGCGGGACCGGCATCGATTGCTGCCACCTGACCCGTGAGCACGAAGATGCCCGCGCCGATGATCGCGCCGATGCCGAGAAAGACCAGGTTCGTGGCGGTCAGGGCGCGCTTGAGCCCCTGTGAACCTTCCGCCTCCGCCTGCAAGTCGGACACGTTCTTGGTGCTGAAGAAACCCATGGAGAGATCCTCGAGCGGGTGGAAGGGGCGCTACACGCTGTAGTTCGGTGCTTCCCGGGTGATGGTCACATCGTGCGGGTGAGATTCACGGAGTCCTGCCGACGTGATCTGGACGAACTCGGTGTCGCGCTGGAGCGCTGCCAGGTCCTTGGCGCCGCAGTAACCCATGCCGCTGCGGAGCCCGCCAACCATCTGGAAGAGCACGTCGGCGACCGCGCCCTTGTACGGTACCCGTCCTTCGATCCCTTCCGGCACCATCTTGGAGGGCGACACCTCGCCCTCCTGAAAGTACCGGTCGGCGGAACCATCCTGCATCGCGGTGAGCGAACCCATCCCGCGGATCAGCTTGAAGCGGCGCCCTTCGGCCAGGATGCTCTCACCGGGACTCTCTTCCGTGCCCGCGAGCATCGAGCCCATCATGACGCTCGCCGCACCCGCCGCGATGGCCTTTACGACGTCGCCCGAGTACTTGATGCCGCCATCGGCGATGATCGGAACGTCGCCTGCGCCGGCGACTGCATCGATGATCGCCGTCATCTGCGGCACGCCCACGCCGGTCACGACACGAGTCGTGCAGATCGATCCCGGGCCGATACCGACCTTCACGGCGTCCACGCCGCGCTCGACCAGCGCGCGGGCTCCCGATTCGGTCGCAATGTTGCCACCCACTAATTGTACCTCCGAAAAGGCATCCCGGAGCGCTGCGACCGTCTCGAGGACGCCAATCGCGTGACCGTGAGCCGAATCGACCACGATCACGTCGACGCCGGCGCCGACCAGGGCGCGCGTCCGGGTCATCGCTTCCGGGCCGGCACCCACGGCGGCGGCTACTCGCAGGCGCCCGTGCTGGTCCTTGTTGGCATCGGGAAAATCGCGGCGCTTGAAGATGTCCTTCACGGTGATCAACCCGCGCAGCACGCCGTCGGCGTCGACCACTGGGAGCTTCTCGATCCGGTGCCGTGCCAGCGTCGCTTCCGCGTCGGCGAGGGTCGTGCCGACGGGCGCGGTCACCAGACCTTCGCGCGTCATCGCGTCCGCGATCGGGCGCTCGAGATTCGATTCGAACTGCAAATCGCGGTTCGTGATGATGCCGATCAACCGGCCGGCACCGTCGACAATCGGAACGCCGGAGATCCGGAAGCGCCGCATCAGCGCGTGCGCCTCGCGGATCGGCCGGTCCGCTCCGAGCGTGATCGGATTCATGATCATCCCGCTCTCGCTGCGCTTGACGCGATCGACTTCGGCTGCCTGTCGATCGATCGACATGTTCTTGTGCAGCACGCCGATGCCGCCGGCCCGGGCCATGGCGATCGCCATGTCGGATTCGGTCACGGTGTCCATGGCGGCGGCGACGAGCGGAATGTTGAGCGGGATGCTGCGGGTGAACCGGGTGGCGGTGCTGACGTTCCGGGGATGGACGGTCGAATGTCGCGGAACGAGCAGCACGTCGTCGAACGTCAGCCCGTGATGCGGCCGGATGCGACTCATCGGATCGGGGGTGTTCGCGTAGCGGGGAACATCCTGAAAAAAAGTCGTCCGCCTGCTGGACGGCAAGGCTCGCGGCCCCGGCCCCCTTCGCGCTCCCCGAGTCCGCCCGTACATTTGCCGGCATCCATCGATCCAAGGAACCCTGATGCCAGCGTTGCCGGACACGCCTCCCGAGGCCGTTCGTCCCGCGCCGATGGGAGTCAATCTCCTGCTCGGCACGGCCACCGACTTTTTCGACACGCTCGGTGTCGGATCGTTTGCGACAACGACCGCGATCCTCCGCCTGGGCCGCATCGTCGAGGATGAGAATATCCCCGGCACGCTCAATGTGGGACACGCGATCCCGACAATTTCCGAAGCGGTGATCTTCATCATCCTCCTTGGCGGGTTGATCGATTTACCGACCATCGTGAGCCTGGTGATCGCCGGGGGGATCGGCGCCTGGTTCGGCAGCGGGATCGTGGTGCACTGGCCGCGCCGCGCCATTCAACGCGGTATGGCCATCGCCCTGGTGATCACGGCAGGATTCATGGTGCTCCGGATGCTGACGTCGCTCTCGCTGACGGAAGGCACCGTCGGATTGAGCGGCATGTCGCTCGTGGTGGCAGTGATCGCCAGCGTGGTGATCGGTTCGCTCACCAGTCTCGGAATCGGCAACTACGCTCCGACCATGGCGATTACCTACATGCTCGGCATGAACCAGAAGTCGGTCTTCCCGATCATGGCGGCATCCGCGTCGCTGATCCTGCCCGCCGCGGCGCTGCGGTTCTATCGCGCCGGCCGATTCGACCGCCGCGTGGCGACCGGCCTCGCCATCGGCGGAATACCCGGGGTGCTGATCGCGGCGTTCCTCGTCAAGTCGCTGCCGCTCGACACGGTGCGCTGGATCGTCGTCGGTGTGCTGCTGTACACCGCGGTGACACTGTGGATGTCGTCGCGCAACGCGGCCAGTTACGCCTGATGCGGATCTCGCGCATCCGGACCTTTCAGATCGACCTGCCGCTGCACGAAGGCAGCTACAAGTGGTCGGGCGGCAACGCCGTGTCGGTCTTCGATTCCACGGTGGTGGCGGTCGACACCGACAGCGGCCTCACCGGCTGGGGCGAAGTCTGTCCACTCGGACCGGCGTATCTCCCGGCGTACGCGCGAGGCGCGCGGACCGGCATCGCCGAACTGGCCCCCGCGCTGATCGGCGCCGATCCTCGCGCGCTGGGCCTCCTCAACGACCGGATGGATGCCGCCATGCGCGGGCATCCCTACGTCAAGTCGGCGATCGACATGGCGTGCTGGGACGTGCTGGGACAGGCGAGCGGATTGCCGGTGGCGACGCTAATGGGCGGGCAGGTCGGCGAAGACTTTGCGCTCTACCGCGCCATCTCGCAGGAATCACCGGCGGAGATGGCACGGCGCATCGGCGAATACCGCCATGAGGGTTACACCAAGTTCCAGCTCAAGGTGGGCGGCGACCCGGATACGGATGTCGAACGAATCCGCGCTGCCGCCGGCGTCCTCGAGCGGGGCGATGTCCTGATCGCCGACGCGAATACCGGATGGACGCAGCACGCGGCCATCCGGATCGCCGATGCGGTGCGCGACGTCGACGTCTACATCGAGCAGCCGTGCCGGACGTACCAGGAATGTCTCGCCGTGCGCCAGCACACCAACCGGCCGTTCATTCTCGATGAGGTGATGGACGGCATCGACATGGTCGTTCGCGGCGCCGCCGATCGCGCGATGGATGTCATCAACCTGAAGATCTCGAAAGTCGGCGGCTTGACTCGCGCCCGGCAGATCCGCGACCTCTGCGTCTCGCTCGGCATCGCGATGACGATCGAGGACACCTGGGGCGGCGACATCATCACCGCCGCGATTGCACACCTGGCGCACAGCACGCCGGAACAATTCCTCTTCTCCGCGACGGACTTCAATTCCTACGTCACGGTCTCGTACGCTGACGGCGCGCCCCGCCGCCGCAACGGGCGCCTTTCCGCCAGCCGCGCGCCCGGCCTGGGAGTCGAACCCAGAATGGATGTGTTGGGCGAGGCGGTCTGGAGTACCTGAGGCGACACTTGAGGGACGCGAGCGAGATCGGAGCGCGCGAAAGCGAGGTCGGGGTGCCGGTCAGAGGAGCGCCAGCTGTCTGAAGC
>JBOHRY010000106.1:0-2983 GCA_050732955.1 Gemmatimonadales bacterium
GATGTACTCTACCTGGATTCACATGATGCGCCTGCTGCAATCCGGGCAACTGGACCCGCGACCGGTGGTCACGCATCGCTTTCCCCTGGATCGCATCGCGGACGCGATCGGTGTCATCAAGGACGGCTCGGCCGGAAAGGTGATCCTGGAGGTGGCGCAATGAGCGGCGAAGCGCCCGTGAGTCCGCTGGAGCGCCGCATCACGGCGCAGCTCGAACAGTTCCGGAAAGACAACGTCTACAAGACGTTCAACTATCTCGAATCACCGCAGGCGTCGCGCGTCGCGATGGAAGGCCGCGGCTCGATCATCATTCTCTCCTCGAACAACTACCTCGGGCTCAGCGACAACCCGGTGGTGATGGCTGCCGGCAAGACCGGGATCGATGAGTTCGGCGCCGGCACCGCCTCGGTGCGGTTCATCTGCGGCACATTCACCATCCATCGTGACCTGGAGACCGCCTGCGCGCGGCTGGTCGGCACCGACGCCGCCGTGTCGTTCGTCAGCTGCTGGAACGCGAACGAAGCGTTGCCGGCCACCGTTCTCACCGATCGCGATATCATCCTCTCCGATCAGCTCAACCACGCTTCCATCATCGATGCGATGCGGCTCGCCAAGTCGATCACCAAGTGTGAAACCGCCGTCTTCCCGCACGGCGATTACGCCGAGCTCGACCGCAAACTCGCTGCAGCGTCGGAGCGTGAGGTGAAGCTGGTCGTGAGCGACGGGATCTTCTCGATGGAAGGTTCCATCGTCAATCTTCCCGCGTTGATGGATGTGTGCCGACGCCACGGCGCACTGGTCTGGCTCGACGATTCGCACGCCACCGGCGTCCTGGGTGCCAAGGGCCGTGGTACCGCCGAGCACTTCGGCCTGCTCGGCCAGGTCGACATCATTACGTCCACGTTGGGCAAGGCGCTCGGCGGAGCCGCCGGCGGTTTCGTTGCCGGTTCCACGGCACTCTGCGATTACCTCATGCAACGCGCGCGCCCCCAGCTGTTTACCAACGCGCTGCCTGCCACCGTGGCCGCATCCGCACTGGCGGCGATCGAGGTCCTCGAGGCGGAACCCGAGCGAGTCACACTCCTCAGGCAAAACACCGCGTTTTTTCGCCAAGGTCTCAAGGACCTCGGGTTTCAACCACTACCGGGCGATACTCCTATTGTGCCCGTGATTCTGGGTGAAACCGCGGCGGCGATCGGGATGAGTCAACTCCTTCTGCAGGAAGGCGTTTTCGTGACCGGTTTCGGCTACCCGGTGGTTCCTCAGGGACAGGCCCGCGTTCGATGCCAGATCTCGGCTGGGCACACCCGGTCGGACCTGGATCAGGCGCTGGCCGCCTTCTCCCGGGTTGGCCGGCAGCTTGGCCTGATTTGAGGCCGCGGTCTGTTACTTGCGACGCATCGCCCACAACGCCCTCTCAGGAGACCTTTCGATGACGCTCTTCCGACACCCCGTCGCGATCTTCGCCATCGTGCTCGGTGCGGCCCTGCCAGGCGCGGCTCGCGCGCAGCGCAGCGACTCGTACACCTGGAAACTCGGGCTGGCGGCGGGCGGCATGGCCTTCCAGACCAACAGCCAGGATCTCAAGCTCGTGCCGGCTGCCGGAGTGCACATCCTGATCATGGCGCACCGCGGCGGTCTGCAATTCGGCGTCGACGAGGCGATCGGATCGGACGAGAAGGCCGACGGCGGACTGGTGCTCTTCAACGATGTGCGGCGGTATCAGGCAGTGCTGATGGCGTTCCCGGTCGACGGTCCGGTCGAGCCGTACTTCGGCCTGGGCGGCGGCATCATGCAGGTCGTGGGTCCGAGAATCAATTCCGAAATCACCGATCCGACCGACCGGCAGACGATGCTGGCGGCCGCCAACGCTGCCAGTTCCAGTGGATTCTTTTCCGGCCTCGCCGGTGTCCAGTTCCGCGCGGGGCGGGTGACCGTATTCGTCCAGTACGAGGCGACGTCGTCACCGAGCAGCGACAACCTGTTGCACGGCGCCGGACAGAGCTTGATGGGCGGCATCCGGATCGGCCTCGGCAACGCGCGCGAGGATGTCACCGCCGGCGGCTACTAGCGGACTAGTAGCTAGCGCGCGCTGAGGTGATGCAGCACAAATCGTAACGGCCAGTCGGCGGCCTGGGTGATCCCGATGCGCGGGGTCACCTCGATCGGCGACCGCGCCGGTTTGCTGGTGATGGTCAGCAGCTGCAGCAGGCTGTGATCCGTTGCCACCATCCCGTCGTACTCCCCGGTGATGGCCAGCGCCTGCCCCACCTTGCCGGGTCCGTCGGTGAGATGCCGGTCCGCCACATTGCCCCGCCGCCGCCGGATGGTTGCGATCCCTGACGCCGGGACGATTGCGCGAATCAGCACGGCGCCTCCATCGTCATCGGTTGGCGTGGTGAGATTGAGGCACCAGTGTATTCCGTATGAGCGGTAGATGTACCAGCTCCCGGCGGGAGCGAACACCCCGCATCTCCGGGTTCTGCGGCTGCGCCAGGCATGCGACGCCGCGTCATGCACGCCAAGGTACGCCTCGGTCTCCACGATGATGCCGGAAACACGCTCGCCTCCGATGTCGGAGGCGAGCGTCCTGCCGAGCAGACCGCGCGCCATGACAATGGCGTTCCGGCTCAGCTCGCGAGCGGTTTCGAAGTCCGGCGTGTCGATGGCCTGGCCGCTTTCGCTGACTTGATCGGGCTCCCGGAAGGTGCAGCCTCCGACGTCGCCGCACCGGCGTCAACTGCCTTGTGCTTGCGGCCGCCGCGCTTGCCGCGACGCGTCTTGGGCCGGTCGCCGGCGGTCTCGGTTGCCTCAACGCCTGGCGACTCGGCGGCAACTTCCGGCGTGACCGCCGCGGATGCGGCGGCAGTTGGCTTTGCCGGGCTTGCCGGATTCGCCGGCGTGGTCTCGGCACCATCGAGTTTCACGACGCCGACCATCTGCAGTTCGGTCGGCCGCGTCGCGGTGCGCGAGCCCCCTCGGA
>JBOHRY010000107.1:0-3027 GCA_050732955.1 Gemmatimonadales bacterium
GTCGATCCGGTCGTGACGATGCGCGCCGACTGACATACCGGGCGAGGTGGATCGCCCGGTGACGATCGGTCAGAGCTTTGCCGCCGCGTCGGTCGCGAGTATCCGCTCGATCTCCCTCACCTTCGCCGGATCGGAAATGCCGTACACCCGCATGACGAAGTAGGTACCGCCTTTCTTCACCGTGAGCGTGATCATCGGGCCCATCGTCTTGTAGAAGGCATCGTCACCGATGCCGCTCACCATGGTCTTCTGTACCACCGGCGAGCTGGCCGCCTTCAGGCTATCGAACGTCGCCAGCTTGTCGAACGAGATCGTCACCATGGCTTTTGGAGCGGTCGACGACCAGGAGCATCCCGTCGCATAAATCGGTTTCCCAGCTTGCGCCTGCCCGCCGATCGCGCTGCTGACCTGCGCGGTCGTGAGGAGCGAGCAGGGATCGACCAGTGACGATGCGTGGGCGCGCGGCGCCGTACCGATGGCGAGGACTGCTGCAGCTGTCGCGACGGCGACCAATGAACGGTTCCGATTCATGAGGATCCTCCCGGGTTCGATCTCCTGTAGAACGTATCCTTGGGACATTGCCGCACAAGTTCCGCGCGGGATTCGCGGTAGGCGCCGTGCAGCAGCGGGGCGGGATCGCTAGCATTCTCCCAGCGATGTCGCGGGCTCCTGCGCAAGCCAACTCGCCGATTGGCACTGTGAGGAATCGTTCCATGCCAGACCTTCCCAGCGCCAACCCGGCGCAGTTTCTCCAGGGCGCGCCCGTGCTCATGGTTCCCGATGTTGCGGCGACAGCCGCATTCTACCGTTCGGCGCTGGATTTCCGGTGCGACTCCGAAGCGGAGGGCGCGGAATACATCGTGGTGTGGCGCGACAATGCCGCGCTCCATCTCGCGAAAGGCGATCGTGCGCCGACAGGTGTTCGAATCTTCTTTTGGGTCAGGGACGTAAACGCGCTTTACGCGGAGGTTGGTCGTCGAGGGATCGCAATCGATGTCCCGATCGGGAGCCGTCCGTACCACGTCCGGGATTTTTCCATCCGCGACCCGAATGGCGTGATCGTCATCCTGGGGCAGGACTGGGACTGAGCCGAGGCCGCGTGCCCACCGAGAGCGCGCCGCAGAAGACTAGATTGAGAAAGAGTTCCCGGGGCAGTGCAGGGCTGCCGGCCGACGTCGCGGTCAACTCGATCGACTCCCACACCCGCCTGTCGAGGTCCGCCGTGCGTCACCTGCTCCCGCGCTGGATTGCCATCCTGACCTGTGTCGTTGCGATTCCTGCCGCTGCCCAGCGCACCACGGGCGTGATAGGCCAGTACACGCCGCCGCATACCTGGCCGCAGGAGCCGCGCCGCTTCGATCTGCTGCATCAGCGCATCGAGCTGCGCTTCGACGTGCCGCACAGGGCGATCGCGGGCGTGGTCACGACGAAGGTCGCGATCACGCTCGTTCCGACCGACACGATCCGGCTCAACGCCGAGAACCTGACCATCGATCGTGCCACCGACGCCGCCGGCCACGTCCTTCGGTTTACGCAGGACACCGCGCGAGTCACGGTCCGGCTGGCGCGACGTGCAGCCGTGGGCGATACCGTGGAATTCACGCTGCATTACCACGGTGTCCCCGAGCGCGGACTCTACATCGTACCGCGACGCAATGTGATCTGGAGTCAGGGCGAGGCGACGGAGACCCGGGCCTGGGTTCCGACGTACGACGCGCCGAACGACAAGACGACGTGGGAGTTCCTGGTCACGGTCGACACCGGCATGAAGGTGCTGTCCAACGGCCGCCTGCTCTCGGTGACGCCGACCAGCGGCGGGAGCCAGAACGTCTGGCACTGGTCGCAGGACAAGCCCGCGTCCACGTACCTGTATTCCGTCGTGGCCGGCCCGTTCACCATCCTGCACGACCAGTGGCGCGGCATCCCCGTCGAGTACTACACCTACGCGGACACCGTGGATGCCGCGTGGCGCACCTTCGGCGAGACACCGGCGATGATCGAGCTGTACTCGCAGCTGCTCGGCGTCAACTTTCCGTGGGACAAGTACGATCAGTCGATCATCCCCGACTTTACCTACGGCGGCATGGAGAATGTTTCCGCCACGACGCAGACCGATCTCGCGCTGCACAGCGCGGCGACCGAGCCGGCCAGCAATGGCCGCGGGCTCGACGCGCACGAACTGGCACACCAATGGTTCGGCGACTACACCACGACCGCGGACTGGGCCGACATCTGGTTGAACGAGGGAATCACCACCTACATGGAGTCGGTGCAGGAGGAGAAAACTCGCGGCTGGGACGACGCGGAGTTGAACTGGTACAATCAGCAGCAGGCGGCGATGCAGGCCGATCAGAACGAGGTGCGTTCCCTTGTCTGGGGAAAGTACCAGGGTACCGATCCGATCTCGCTCTTCTTTTCGGGCCACGTCTATCCCAAGGGCGCCCAGCTCGCGCATCAGCTGCGCCACCTGCTGGGTGATTCGACCTTCTGGGCCGGGATGAAGCGCTTTCTCACCGACAACGCATTCAAGCCGGTGACCACCGCCGACTACGCCGTCGCGATGGAGAAGACCTGCCATTGCGACCTCGACTGGTTCTTCGACCAGTGGGCCTACGGCATCGGCTATCCCAAGGTGCACTTCACGCGTCACTGGGCCGCCGACATGAAGACGCTGCACGTCATCGTCACGCAGACACAATTGATCGATTCGCTGCACCCGACGTACCGCTTCCCCGTCACGATTCGCGTCATCACCCGCGATTCGGTGATCCGGAAGAGCGTCATGGTGGCGCACCAGACCGACACCTTCGCGATCGAACTGCCCTCCGCACCGCTGTCGTTCCGCTTCGACGAAGGCGGCTGGCTCCTCGGCACGGTTACCGGCGACCTGACGCCGACCGAACTCGCCGACATGGCGAAACACGACCTCGACATTCGCGGCCGGCACTGGGCGATGGATCAGCTCGCTTCCCGCCACGATTCGATCGCCATGGATGCCCGGCGATTTATCGTGCTCAACGAGCACAA
>JBOHRY010000108.1:0-3200 GCA_050732955.1 Gemmatimonadales bacterium
TGGGTGGGCAGCGGCGATATGGCCGCGACGTGATCGGACAGGTGCAGCTGCTTCAAGTGGCCCGCGACGCTGGCTTTACCATTGCCGAAACGCAGGCGCTGGTGAGCGGCTTCGCTGCGACGACGACGGCGTCGCTCAGATGGCGCACGCTCGCGCAGCGCAAGTTGGTCGAGATTGACGGACGCATGCGGCAGCTCCGGCGGATGCGGACGCTGCTGGTTGCAAGTGCGGAGTGCCGGTGCGTGAGTCTCGAGGATTGCGCGCGGATTATTGGTGCCGGTAGAGCCGGTGTCGTGCTTCCCTCCACCCGCCGGTCGTCCTAGCCACCTGACGCCGCGCGACCGCCGGCCGTCATCACGACATCGGCCGGAAGCGAGTACCGCACCCGGCGAGGAACCAACCATGATGCGCCAGCCATACCTGATCCTTGCCCTCGCCGCATGCTTCCCAGCCGCTTCCGCCGTCGCGCAAGCGGCACGCCCAGCGCAGGTGATCCTTATCCGCCACGCCGAAAAACCGGATGACCCACGAAATCCCCACCTCTCGCCTGCGGGAGTGAAGCGAGCCGAGCGGCTGGTCGGGTTCATCGCCAACGATCCGCTGATGAAGCGGTTCGGGCCGCCGGTGGCGATCTATGCCACCCACATGACCAACGATGGCGACGGACAGCGGACAGCGGAAACGGTCGCCCCGCTCGCCAAGGCGCTTCGGCTCAAGGTGTTGACTCCCGCCGTCGGCAAGAATTACGACGTGGTCGCCCAGGAAGTGCTCGGCAATCCGGCGTACGCGGGGAAAACCGTGGTGATCTGCTGGAACCACGAGGAGATTCCCCAGCTCGCCGCGGCACTCGGCGTCCGACCGATACCGCCGCGTTGGAAGGGCAGTGTCTTTGACGAGGTGTACATCATTACGTGGCATGGAAAACGGGCAACGATCACCATGGCCCGCTACTAGCGCCGCCTGCGGCGCTCCGCAAACGGGGTATGATTGAGACTAATTCAACGTGTCCGGTGTGAAGCCCTGCCAGCCACATAAGCAGGTGGAATCGTGCGACACCATCTTCCACGGTTTGCAAGTGTCGTGCTCCTGCTTGCGCCCACGTTGAACGGGTGCGGTTCGACGCACGAGCCGGTCACTTTCCCACAGCCAAAACCGCTCGAGCCGGGAACAGTCCTGGAATTTCGATCGAACGCGCGAACAGTACGGTTGCATGGCGTAATCTTCACCCACGATTCGGTGAGCCGGCGTGCCGCTATCCCGACCGCTTGACTGCGACACTTGCCGAGTGCGATATGCATTCACCGACATTTCGCAAACGCGTACTGTCCGTTCGATCGGTACGACAAGGGTGATAGTGCCGATAATCGTGATCATCGGATTCCTGGTATTCGTCTTTCACAGTTCTCTCGAAGGAAGCTGAGAATACCGTGCGCCCGAACCCACTCGGATGGAGTCGATCGTAGCACGCACGGCGGCAGGCTTGTCGGCTGCGATCGAGGATTGATCCGCCCGCCGCCCTCGAACGTTATCTTCCGATCATTCCCCATCCGGACAACCCGATGACACAAGTCCACCGCAGTATTCTGGCAACGCTGGTGGTGTGCGTTGCTGGCGTTTCTACCGCTGCCGCGCAGGATACCGTTGCGATCGGCACAGTCACCTTCCACCTCAAGATGCACGCCCCGCCCAATGCCGTCGCCATGCTCGGCGAGGAACTCGAGATGGAGATGACCGGCGCCACCGATGGCCAACACGTTGCCATGAACATGGTGATGACCGGCGCCGGCACCATGACGGGAATGAGCACCCGGGTGATCTTCGCGCTGGGCAACGATACGGTGCATATGGGCATCGTCTTGCCACCGCCGCTCGCGAACGGGATGCCCGGCATGCGCATGGATGTTCCGACTGCGATGCTGGGAGCGGGAAACCCGATCCTCGGTCACATCATGGACTCGGTGAGCAAGGCGCTGAAGGATCCGGTATTCCGATCACTCGGCACGGTCGCGACGGTGGCCGGCATTACCTGCGCCGAGTGGGAGATGGTGGCCGGTACGGACACGACCAGGACCTGCGTGATTCCCACGTCGCCGGCACTTCTGGCTCTGCAGCAACGAATGGGGCAGATGACGGGCTTTCACTCGATGCTGATGCAGCTTCCCGGCATGGCGGAGATGATGCGAACGGCGTACGGCGGCAAGCCAATGACCGCCATCCGCAGTATCAATGCCCGGACGGGAACGACAATGGAGCTCGTCTCGGTTGCCCCGGGTGTACCGGACAAGTCGATATTCGAATTGCCGCCGGACTTGCAGGTGATGCCGTACCCGGGCGGCGGCAATCGGTAGCATGCTCACCTATATATGGAGACAATCCAGATGCATCGCGCCCTCAGCTTGCATGTTGGCCTCCCGGCGCGTTTCTTCCTCATTCCTTCGCTTCTCGTAGAAACTCGCGCCCGGACTGCCCGCTGCCCACCGCCGCCCGTGATTGCCCGGCCTGCCATACCCCATTGCCCCTCGAGGCCCATTTCTGCCTCAATTGCGGCACGCCGACGCCAACTGATCCCGGTGTCCCGGAACGGACCGCCCCGACCGGTGCGATCGAGGTTTCCCGGGTCCGGAGCGCCTTGGCCAGTAGCTACCTCATCGAACGGGTGCTGGGCGAAGGCGGCATGGCGACCGTCTACCTCGCCGAGGACCTGAAGCACAAGCGCAAGGTCGCGGTCAAGGTGATGCGCCCGGAGCTGGCCGAGACGCTCGGGACCGAACGCTTCCTGCGCGAAATCGAAATTGCGGCGCAGCTGAATCATCCGGGGATCCTGCCGGTATTCGACTCGGGCGCCACCCACGGCGTGCTCTGGTACGTCATGCCGTATGTGGAGAGCGAATCGCTGCCGGCACGCATCCAGCGGGAACGCCAGCTGCCGGTGAGCGACGCGCTGCGGATTGCGCACGACGTGGCCGACGCGCTGGGGTATGCGCATCAGCGCGGCATCGTGCACCGCGACATCAAGCCCGCGAATATCCTGCTACACGCCGGCCGGGCGATGGTGGCCTATTTCGGTATCGCGCGCGCCACCGGCAACGACGCGGCGTCATTGACCAAGACCGGGCTTGCGGTCGGTACGCCGCAGTACATGAGTCCCGAGCAATCGACCGGCGAACGGGACATCGACGGCCGTGCCGACGTCTACGCGC
>JBOHRY010000109.1:0-3813 GCA_050732955.1 Gemmatimonadales bacterium
CGTCGGCGTCCTGCAGCAGATACGACAAGGACCCGTGTAGCACCCCCGGCCGGCCCGCGGAGAGCGTCGCGCTGTGGTGCCCCGACGAGATGCCTTTCCCACCGGCCTCGACGCCGACGAGTTCGACATCACGATCGCCGAGGAATCCGGAAAAAATCCCCATGGCATTGGAACCACCGCCCACGCACGCGACGACCGTGTCGGGGAGACGTCCGGTACGCTCCAGCACCTGCGCTCGCGCCTCGGTGCCGATTACCGATTGGAAATCACGCACCATGCGCGGAAACGGATCCGGACCGACCACCGAACCGATGATGTAGTGCGTGGTCGGCACGTTGGTGACCCAGTCGCGCAGTGCTTCGTTGGTGGCGTCCTTGAGCGTGCGGGTGCCGGACGACACCGGAACCACGGTCGCGCCGAGCAGCTGCATGCGATACACATTGAGCGCCTGCCGCGCGACGTCTTCCTCGCCCATGTACACGACGCACTCGAGACCAAACCGCGCGCACACCGTCGCCGTCGCGACGCCGTGCTGCCCGGCGCCGGTTTCGGCGATGATGCGGCGCTTGCCCATGCGCCGCGCGAGCAGCGCCTGTCCGATGGCATTGTTGATCTTGTGCGCGCCGGTGTGATTGAGGTCCTCGCGCTTGAGGAGGACCTGCGTTCCGATGAGTTCGCCGAGTCGTGGCGCCGCGGAGAGTGTCGATGGCCGTCCCGCCACGTCTCGCAGCAGCGCGTGATACTCGGCCCAGAAGCCGGCATCCGCCCGCGCCGCGTCGTACAGCTCGGTGAGATCATCGAGCGCGGCCACCAGCGTCTCCGGGACATAGCGCCCGCCGTAGGGCCCGAAGCGCCCGGCCACCGCGGTCTCAGGCGGCAGAACGTGCGGCAAAGACATTCTCCAGGAAGCGCGCCAGACGCGCGTGGTCCTTGATTCCCATGGATTGTTCGACCCCGGAACTTACATCGACAGCGTCGGGATCGACGGCGCGAATGGCCGCTGTCACGGTTTCGTCGGTGAGCCCGCCTGCCAGCACGAACGGGATCGCAGGCGCCGCCAATCGCGCTTTCCGGGCTACGTCGAGGGGAAGCGCAATCCCTTTCCCACCCTGCCTGTCGACAGTGCGGGCCTCTACCAGCAGCGCATCGGCGCTCGACGAGTGGGCCGCGAGCGCCGGCCCCAGCTCGACTCCATCATCGAGTGCGATCACACGCCAGACCTCGAATCCGCGGGCGCGAATCGCAGCTGCGGTGGCGTCATCCGACGACCCGTGCAGTTGCGCGCCTGACAATCCGGCGTGGTCCAGCATCGCGAGGATCGTTTCGAGCGATTGCGAACCAAAGACGCCCAGGACGGGAACGTCACCCGCGGCGCGCACGATTTCGGCAGCCACTGACGCCGCGATTATCCGGGGTCCACCCGCGAAGATGACGCCGAGACGCCACGCTCCCAGTTCGGCGGCCAACGCCGCATCGCGCGGGCGGGTGAGTCCGCAGATCTTTGCTTCAACGGTCACGACGTGCCACTCCACTCAGCTCCCGGATTCGAGCAACCGGATCCGCCGCACTCGCCGCTGCCGATCCTATCAATACAGCATCGGCGCCGGCCGATGCGGCCCGCTCCACATCGGTGCGCGTCGCCATCCCGCTTTCGGCGACGGCGACGCACCCGGGGGGCACCAAACGCAGCAAATTCCATGCAGCCGCGGTGTTCACCGCCAGCGTGTCGAGATCGCGCGCATTGACACCAATGATTCCCGCGCCCGCGCCCGCGGCTCGATCGATCTCAACGGCGGTGTGGGTCTCTACCAGCGTGTGGACGCCCGCAGCCGCGGCGCACCGGATCAGTCGCACCAATGAATCGTCGGACAGGATTCTCACGATCAATAGCACGGCGGCGGCGCCACCCGCCCTCGCCTCCAGGATCTGGGATTCGTCCAGGATGAAGTCCTTGCGAAGCACCGGCCGGGCGACCGCCGCTGCCACCGCCTCGAGATCGGCCATCGAGCCGCCGAAGAATCTCGAATCCGTCAACACCGACACGGCGGCCGCTCCGCCGTCAGCGTAACCGGTGGCAAGCATCGCCGGGACGAGCTCGGGATTGATCGCGCCGGCCGAGGGCGACCGACGCTTGACCTCCGCCACGACGGCTACGCGCTGTCCCTGAAGCGCCAGACGAAAATCGGGCGGAATCGGCCGCTCGGCGGCTCTCCGTTCCAACTCGCCGCGGCGGGCACGGACGAATGGAATCGAAGCGCGGGTGGCCTCCACAATTTCGTCGAGCAGTGGCATCTTGCGGTTCGGTTTCCCTTCGGGTAGCTTCGGTTCGGGGTCTGTTCGCCAACCGGGAGGATCCGTCAGTGCCGCTTACCCGAAAACAACACGACATTCTCGATTACGTCTCCGCTGCGATCGACCGCAACGGTTATGCGCCGAGTTTCGAGGAGATCGCCGAACATTTCGGCTACCAGTCCCTCGCCACGGTGCACGAGCATCTCAGTAATCTGGAACGTAAGGGCTACATCCGCCGCGGGTATAACGAAAGCCGCGCCATCGAGGTGCTCCCCCAGCGCGGCAGCACGGGTGCCACAGACGTTCCACTCCTCGGCCTGGTTGCCGCCGGACTCCCGATCGAATCGATGATGAGCGGCGAGGTCGTCCCCGTCCCCGACGCCATGCTACCGCGTCGCGGGCCCAACTATGCTCTACGCGTCAAGGGCGAATCGATGATCGACGAGCAGATTCGCGACGGCGACGTGGTCGTGGTCAACGGTCGCGACGCGGCAGACAACGGCGAGATGGTGATCGCACTGGTCAACGGGTCCGAAGCCACGGTCAAGCGCTTCTACCGGGAGCCGGGGGGCTGGATCCGACTGCAACCCGCCAACACCACGATGCGGCCGCTGCGCTATCAGGAGCGGGATGTGCTGATTCAAGGCATCGTCGTCGGAGTGATCAGGAAGTACTAGCCCGGCGCAGGGCCTCCAGCCGCTCGCGCGCTCGACCCGAATCCAGTGCATCCCGGGCGCGTTGGGCGGCTTCCTGCATCGATGTCGCTCCGCCGCCAACGTAGATCGCCGCGGCCGCATTGAGCAGCACCGCCGAGCGAAGCACGGTTGGCGCCTTGGCAGGACGTTCCAGAAGCTCCATCACGCGGTGTGCATTCTCGGCCGGTTCACCCCCCTCGATCCCGGCCAGTGACGTCGTCTCGAGTGAGACCGAGGCAGGATCGAACCGCCACTCGCGAATCGTGCCACGGTCTACTTCCCACACCGAGCTGAGTCCGACCGGCGAGAGTTCGTCCATGCCGATGTCGGCGTGAACGACGAGCGCGTGCACCGATCCCAGCCTCGCGAGCGCGCCCGCCATCGCCGGCGCCCGTGTCGGATCGGCGACTCCGATCACCTGCCGACCAACGCTCGCCGGGTTTGCGAGCGGGCCCACGAGATTCATGATCGTGGGAACGCCAAGCGCCTTCCGGATCGGTCCGACATGACGCATCGCCGGGTGATAGGTCTGCGCGAAGAGAAATACCAGTCCGGCCTCGGCGAGGACGCGCTCGGCGTGCTCCGGTACGATGTCGATCCTCACGCCGAGCGCTTCGAGCACGTCAGCGGACCCGGATCGCGACGTGTAACTCCGGTTGCCGTGCTTGGCGATCCTGACGCTTGCCCCGGCGGCAACGAACGCCGCCGCCGTAGAGATATTGATCGTCGCGACGATGCCGCCGCCGGTACCGCAGGTGTCCACCAGGGCTTCGGGGTGTTCGTGCCCGACGCGTCGCATGGTGGCGCGAAGGGCCCGCACTGCGCC
>JBOHRY010000110.1:0-8813 GCA_050732955.1 Gemmatimonadales bacterium
GGGATCGACGTCGATCCGGTCCGATTGGCCTGGTTCGCGAGGATCCACGCACCCATCCACGACAGGAAGGTTCCTGCCATCCACCAGACCGGGAGATACCACCAGAATGATCCACCGCCGATCTGCCACCAGCGATCGGTGTAGACATGAAGACTCCGCAGGATGAAGGCGTCGAGGAGCACGAAGATCCAGGTCGCGCCGAGTCCGATACCGGCGGCGCTCGCGATGCCGTCGATGCTGAGCGGGCGCGTCAGAGTCGCCGGATAGAAGATCGTCACCATCGCTCCGACGAACACCACGATACCGGTCAGCGCGTGCTCCACCGTGCCATTGAGCGATCGCGTGATGATCGACACCAGGATCACCACGATCGCCTGGATCACGGCGAGGATGATCGATCCTCGCAGGACAAGCATGATTTCCGTGTGATCGTGGTCGGCGTCGAGGGACACTGCGGTGGCCATGGCTTCTCCAGAGAGCGCGAAAGGACGAAAAAACCTAGCCGGTCAAGCGGGGGCCGGCCAAGGGGATGACACGTTACGTCGCCCAGCCAAGGAGAACTGCGATGTCGGTCAGCGCCCACGCCGCCAGCGCGTGATACATGGCGTGCCGATGCTGTTCCGACGACCAGGTTCGTGCGTGCGCCTGCCATGGGACGAGCACGACACCCCATGCGGTGGCGGCAACCGCCAGCGCTGCCCAGCGCGTCAGGTCATCGCGACCCCAGCCGGTCCGCCACGCCGCCATCGCCAGCATCCCGAACGCGATGCCGGCAAAGAACACGGACACTGTCAGACTGTTGCGCGCTCCCAGCCGGACGGCGAAAGTGCGGTCGCCATGCGAACGATCCTCATCCAGCTGGTAAAGCTGCGTCAGCGGATACAATGCGGCGAACAGCGGCGTGAACGACCAGAGTACGGCAACCAGCGGGCCCGAGAGCGGGCGTCCGGAAAGTGCCCACGCAGCCCAGGGAGTGAGCGTACCGAAGCCGATCATGTTGATCAACCAGTCCAGTCCCGCGACCGCCTTCAAACGCATCGGCGGCACCGAATACGCCACGGACATCAGTGCGCAGATGGCATAGAGATCCCGGTAGGTCGGTGACAACGTCCACGCCAGCAGCAGACCGAGTACGATGAGCGTGGCGGCAAAAAGCGCGAGGAATCTCGGCGGCGGGGGCGGATGCCGGAGAAATGCAATGGCACCTTCGTCGCGATCGAATGCGGAATTGAGCGCTAGCGTACCGCCGTTGAGCAGGACGACCCATGCCCCGATCCCGAGCCAGGCGCGGCCATCGGGCCATCGCAGACCGGCGGCGAGCAGCCATCCCAGCGCGGTGTGCGCGCTCATCACCGGCCATTCGGCGGGTCGCAAATGCTTGAAGTACGCGGTCAGTCCGCGTTGCGCGGGACGCTTTGACGGCGTCGTCATTCGAGCAGGCGCATCGCTTCCGCCGCGACATGCAGTCCGCAGAGCGTAAGATCCGGGTTGACGACATCGATCGACGCCGCCAGCGGAGCGACGAATGACGCCAGCCCGCCGGTGGCGATGATTCGCGGTCGCGCGCCGCCGGGCCACTCGGCGGTGATCCGGCGCACCATGCCATCAACGGCGTCGGCAACGCCGAAGAGCACACCGCCGCGAATGTTGTCCTCGGTGGTGCGCCCGATGGCACGGGACGGCGGAACGAGATCCGTTGCGGCGAGCTTGGCGGCGCTGCGGATCAGCTGGTCCGCAGAGGTGCGGAGACCCGGCATGATCGAGCCACCGATGAAACGGCGATCCTCGGTGACACAGTTGAACGTCGTTGCGGTCCCAAATGCGACCACTACACTGGGACCGGGATAGAGTGCCAGCGCGCCGAGCGCCTGGGCGATCCGGTCGGCGCCGACGGTACCGGGTTCATCCACATCGAGCGTGATCGGAAGCGGTGCGGAGGCGTCGACCACACCAATGCGGTCGCCGATCACCAGCCGCAGTGCGGGAAGGATGGCCTGGGTCGCGCCGGGCACGACCGACGCGAGGCAGCACGCGGTGATCTCGCCAGGTGCATGTCCGGCGCGCAGGATGAACGATTCGAGCGCCACGGCCCATTCGTCCGGCGTGCGGTCCACCGCGGTGGTGAGCCGCCAGCGGACCCGGAGGTCGGCGCCATCGAACAGGCCGGAGGTGACTTCCGAGTTGCCGACGTCGAGGGTGAGCAGCATCGTGCCAAATCTCGCGTCAGGACGGCACCGCCACCACCCCGCCCAGAATCTCGCGGAACGGGCCCGTGTCTGTCCGGACGCGGAGTGCGCCGGTGGAAGTGATCCCGGCAGCGGTGCCGGTGACCGGTTCACTCACTCGCGCTCCCTCCAGCACATCGCGCAAGGCGTACGCCCGCAACTCTGCCGCGGAAAGCGGACCGGCTTCGCGTGCGGCCAGCGCGACCGCGGCTGCGACAGGAGCGGCCAGCGTCGCGGCATCGAGCACAGGATCCCAGGTCCCGATCGCGATCGCCTTGGCCTGCAACTCCGGCGGAATCGGATTGCGCACGTTGACGCCGAGACCGACCACGACCCAGAGGCACTGTCCGGCCCCCCAACGAGCATCGCAGAGTATCCCCGCCAGTTTGCGTCCGTCGACCTGTACGTCGTTGGGCCATTTGAGGCCGAGGCGCGGCAACGCGGGGCACGCGAGCTCGAGCGCCGCTGCGACCGCCAGTCCGACGCGCAATGACAGCGCCTCCAACGCGTCGGAACGGAGTGGACGCGCAACGACCGAGAGCCAGAGTCCGCCGCGCCCCGAAGACCACGCGCGACCGCGGGTTCCGCGACCGAGTGTCTGCACTTCAGCCACAACCGCGGTCCCGTGCGGTGCGCCGTCCTGCGCCAGCGCGTGCGCGGCTTCCATCGTGCTCGGAAGCTCGGCCACGCGGATCAGTTCAGGTGGCATCCACTCGCAGGGCGTGCAACGCCACGAGCAGGAGGATCAGCGCACCAAAGGCGATCCGATACCACGCGAAGACGCGGAACGAATGTCGTTGCACGTAACGCAGGAAGCCGCGAATGACCAGCAGCGCGGCGACGAAGGAGACCGCAATGCCAACCACGAACATCGGGATATCCGCGCCGGTGAAGAGATGCCGGCTCTTGAGGATGTCATAGCCAGCGGCCGCGAGCAGCGTCGGGATGGCGAGGAGGAAGGAGAACTCCGTCGCAGCCGGGCGCGAGAGCCCGAGCAGGTAACCGCCAAGAATGGTTGCAGCCGACCGGGAAGTTCCCGGGACGAGCGCCAGCACCTGCGCGATGCCGATGCCCACCGCCTCCCGGGCCGACACACCCCAGATCTCCGCAGTGACAGCAACCGGGCGCAGCCACTCGATCAGCAGGATGACGACTCCGCCGACGATGAATGCCGCGGCGACGGTGACCGGCGTGAACAGGTGGTCCTTGATCCAGTGGTGCAACACGACGCCCACGAGTGCTGCAGGCACGAATCCGAGCAGGAGGTTCGTGGCCAGGCGGCCCTCGACCGGGTCGATCGCCACTCGGCGCGTCAAATCGAGCAGCAGTGCGCGGTAGTGCCAGATCACGGCGAAAATCGCGCCGACCTGGATGACGATCTCGAACGTCGCAGCGCGCGGACCGGTAAATCCTAGAAACGATCCGGCGACGATGAGATGTCCGGTTGACGAGACCGGCAGGAATTCGGTGACGCCTTCCACCAGCCCGAGGACGACGGCGATGAGGATCGGCATGCCGAACATCAGCGTGCCATCACCTGGGCATAGTACGATTCGTACTGCGGGACGACGACATCAGTGGAGAACTGCCGCGCGCGGGCAAGCGCCGCCTCCCGCATCCGGGAGTGCGCGACGGCATCCTTGAGCAGGTCGGTGGCCCGCCGGGCCATCGCCTCGACCGACCCGACCGGTTCGAGCAGTCCCTCGACACCATCGGTGATCACTTCCGGCAGGCCGCCGACATTGGTCGCCAGCACGGGGGTGCCGCACGCCATCGACTCCAGCGCCGCCAGGCCGAACGATTCCGTTTGCGATGGGAGCACGAAGAGATCAGCGGCAGCGAGCAGTGGCGCCACGGCATCGAGGCGCCCAAGGAAATGCACGTCTTCGCTGACGCCCAGGTCGCGGGCTTCCTGCTCGGTCTCATTGCGGTCCGGGCCGTCACCCACCAGCATCAGCGTCGCCGGCAAGGCGCGCCGCAGTCGGGCGAAGATGCGGATCACGTCCCGGACCCGCTTCACCTCCCGGAAATTCGAGACGTGCACCAGCAGCTTGTGGCCGACCGGGACCAGGGAGTCCCGTGGCGTGGCCACGTCCGGCCGGTATTCGGCCACGTTGACGAAGTTCGGAATCACCGCCAGCTCGCACTGCACGCAGCCGAAGGCGCGGTAGGTCTCGTCGCGAAGGAAGCGGGAGACGGCGGTGACACCATCGGACTGTTCGATGGAAAAGCGCGAGATGGCGTAGAACGACGCTTCCTGGCCGACGAGCGTGATGTCGGTTCCGTGCAGCGTGGTGATCACCTTGATCGGGTTGGTCTGGCACAGCATCTCCCGGGCGAGAAACGCGGCGGTGGCGTGCGGGATGGCGTAATGCACGTGCAGCAGGTCGAGATGCTCTTGCACCGCGACTTCATACTGGCGCGACGCCAGCGCCAGTTCATAGGGATAGTGGTCGAAGAGTGGATAGCGACTCATCGACGTGTCCACTTCGTGGAATGTGACACCCTTGGTGTAGCCGCGCAGCCGGAACGGCGACTGGTAGGTGATGAAATGCACTTCGTGGCCGCGACGGGCGAGGTCGAGTCCCAGCTCGGTCGCGACGGCGCCGGAGCCACCATAGGTCGGATAACACGTGATGCCGATCTTCATCTGCTGGCTTGCTCCCAGGCCGCAACGATCGCGGCCGCAACGTGGTCGGGCGAACGAGTGGCATCGAGCGTTTTCACGTCTGCGCCGAGTTGATGACGGAACCAGGTTTCCTGACGTTTCGCGTATTGCCGGGTGCTGGTGGCGATCGCCGCGACAAGGTCTTCGCGGGACAATTCGCCGTGAAGCACCGCCACCGCTTCGCGTACTCCCACGCCATCCATCCCGGGGCCGCCCACGGGCGCACCATCGGCCAGCGCGGCGGCAACTTCTTCGACCAGCCCGCGCCGGACCATGTCCTCCGCGCGCACCAGGATCCGCTGATGCAGCACCGCCCGCGGTACCGTGAGCCGCACGATCCACGGCGAGATCGACCCGGCAGTCGCCGCGCGTTGCTGCCACCACGACAACGGCTGTCCCGTCAGCAGGGCGATCTCGATGGCCCGTGCGGCACGATGGCGTCCGCCGCCGCCGCCAAACCCGGGGTCGAGGCGCGCGGCCCAGCGCACCAGCGCCGGATGGTCCATCGTTGCGGTCACGGCCGTGATCGCGTCGCGCCGCGGCCGGTCGAGCGGTGGTTCGGCGAAGAGGCCGTGGGCCAATGCCTTGATGTACAGGCCGGTCCCGCCCACGACTACCGGAAGATGGCCTCGTTGGCGAACGGATGAAATCGCCGCCGCGGCATCGACGGCAAACCGACCCGCGCTGTAGCGTTCGCCGGGCGCGATCAGATCAAGCAGGTGATGCACCACGCGCTGTCGCTCGCGAGGTGCCGGCTTTGCCGTGGCGATGTCGAGCCCACGGTAGACCTGCCGTGAATCGGCGGAGATCACTTCCAGCGGCCACTGCATCGCCAGAGCCAATGCGACCGCAGTCTTGCCGACCGCGGTAGGACCGACGATGATCGGTGTTCTAGCGTCGTCCAAACCGGCGCTCCAGCTCGTCATTCGGCAGCTGTACGATCGTGGCGCGTCCATGCACGTCGTGCGGAGCGAGCCGGCAGGCGAAGAGCCGCTGGAGCAATTCCCGCATGCTGCGCTCGTCGAGCGGCTGTCCGGCCTTGACCGCCGCGCGGCAGGCATACGTCGCCGCAAAGCGCTCAAGCCGGTTGGCCCAGCCGCCGAATCGTCCGCGGGCGAGGTCGGCCACCAGCTCGCGGAAACACACCATTGCATCGAATCGCGGGTGCGGGTTGGGTACCGCATGAATCGCGACGGCACGCCCTCCAAATGGCTCGATTTCAAATCCCGTGCGCCGCAATTCGTCGGCGTGTGCGGACACGACGTCGAGTTCTTCGTCGGTCAGTTCGATGGTGAACGGCAGCAGCAACCGCTGGGCGGGGACGCCTTCGCCGCGGAGCGAACCGAGCACCTCCTCGTACAGCACCCGTTCATGAGCGGAGTGCTGATCGACGATCACCAGACCGTCCGCCGATTCATAGCACAGGTAGGTATGCGCCAGCTGCAGCAGCGGCAGCGTCCATTGCGTGGGCACGACTGGTACGTTTGCCCCGGCGTCGGACGCGCCATGTGGGTCCGCCGAATCGAAGAGGTCTGCCAGAAGCACCACCGGCGGCGCGTCGGACTCGGGCCAGCTCGACGGCGGTTGCGATCCCGAGCCGAGCATCGCGGATGCATCGAGGCGTCCCAGGGCGTTCCGCGTAGCCTCCTCGACGGCGCGTTCGACTGCCACGCGATTGCGAAACCGCACTTCGAGTTTTGCCGGGTGGACGTTGACATCAACCTCGCCGGGATCGAGCCGGACATCGAGCAGCAGCGACGGGCGATCACCGGGGTGGATCGCCGAGCGATATCCGGCCTCGGCGGATCGTACCAGGAAGGGGTCGCGAAACGGACGGCCGTTCACCAGCAACTGCACCCGGCGGCCGGTGGGCTGGGCATCGGCGGGACGCTGCACGAATCCGCTGACGTGAACTCCTCCGACACCGTAGGAGACCGGCACGAGTGTTCGAACCAGCTCGGCGCCCCATACCGCCGCGAGTCGCTCGCCGGGGTCCTGATCGGCCGGGACGGCCATGCGATTGCGGCCGTCGAGCAGCAACTCGAAACCGACCGATGGATGCGAGACCGCGAGGGTTGACGCGACGGCCCACACCGCCCGCGATTCGCTCGCTGCGCTCCGCAAGAATTTCCGCCGGGCCGGCGTGTTGAAGAACAATGCGCGCGCGGTCACGGTGGTCCCCGCTTGCCGCGCCGCCGTTCGCACTTCATCGACCCTGCCGCCGGTGACGACGACCTCCGTTGCCGAGCCGTCGCGTGTCGCGGCACAGAGGGTAAAGCGGGAGACCGATGCGATAGCGGGAAGTGCTTCGCCTCTGAAACCGAAGGTGGCGATGCCGACCAGATCGCCCAGTGCGTGGATCTTGCTCGTCGCGTGGCGATCGAGCGCCAGCACGGTCTCGTCGCGCGTCATGCCGCTGCCGTCGTCGGCCACTTCGATGAGGGTCTTGCCGCCATTCTCGACGGCGATCCGGATGTGACGCGCCCCCGCATCGATGGCGTTTTCGATCAACTCCTTGACGACCGACGCGGGACGCTCGACGACCTCGCCGGCCGCAATCTGGTTGGCGACCGCGTCGGGAAGGATGGCGATGCGGCGAACGGTGCCAGCGGGCATCGCGGCAATCTAGCGGTCAGCGGCGGTGCGCGGTCCCGATGTCGGCACGCCGGGCCTGATCTCGACAAGCGACGTCGCCGGCACCCATCCTTCAACGGTGCCCGACCCGAGCAAACCAGATGCGCCCGATCCGGACAGGGAGATAAGTGCCCAACCGCGATCGCGGCGTTCGATCTGTACCTGGGCCCACTGGGGAACTTCGCCGATCGGGGCCATGGCGGGATGGGGCGAAATCCGGAGAACGGTGTTGTCGGTGACCAGCGCCCGACCGGTCGATTCCGTGCGGGTGCGGGCCAGCGCCAACGTGGCACACGCAACGAACGGCACCACAACGGCCCAGACCAGACGCCGCCTGCTGGACGCCATCGCTGCACAGAGCACGAACCAGAAAGCGAGCGAGAGCAGGAGCAATTCATCGCGACTCGCGGGAATGGCCGGTGCCAGCCCGCGCACATCGGCGGGGATGGTAACCGCGCCACCCCACGCCGATCGGATCAGGGGATCACGCGGCGCAAGCTCGAGCGCGCGGATCCACGCCGCCGCGGCGGCCACATCCTCGCCGTCCATCCAGCGCGCGGCGCCCAGATCGAGCCACGCGCCTGCGGCGGCGGGTTCGCTGTCCACCACCGATTGAAAGGCTCGGACCGCACCGACGTAATCGTGCCCCTGATACCGTGCGATGCCATTCTCCTGCTCGGCGTGCAGTGTCGCGGCCACCAGAACGAGACCGGTCAGCGCCGCGCCGCGAAGCAGCCGCGCCAGTGCACGAGTCACCGCGGGAGGCACCTCCGGGGGCGGCGCCTGTGACGGCCCGTACCGTCTCCGACCGGCTGCACTCAGCCAGCGGAGAATGTGTTCAGCGTCATCACGCGGAACACCGCGCGCACGCAACGACGCGACCACGCGATCCGGCCCGGCGGCCACTGGCGTTCCGAGCGCTCTCCGCAGCGCCGCTTCAGGATCGGCGGGTGGTGCGACGGAAATCGGCGCCCGGCGTCGAATCCGGCGCCGCCGCCAGAGCGCGAGCAGCGGCGCGAGCGCTGCCAGGATCAACAGCAGCGGCCAGATCGAGCGCACCACTCTCGATGCGATCGGAACGGCGGCGTCCGCCGTGACGAGCGGCGCCTGGCGATCGCCGCTTGCCGCAACGCGTGGACGAATCGGCAGCGACAGGGCGCCGGCGATCGCTGGCCGCACCGTTCCGACGGCCGGGTCGAAGTACGGATAGCTCACAGCGGGGAGCGTGAGCACGCCGGCGCTATCGGGAACGACGGTGAAGCGGAATCGCTTCTCACCGGCGATGA
>JBOHRY010000111.1:0-5723 GCA_050732955.1 Gemmatimonadales bacterium
CTGGCGATCAGCGACCGGCGCACGACCCGGGTTCGTCCGATGCGATCGGCGGCGCGGCCGCCCCAGAGGCATCCCACCCCGCCGATCGCCACGCACGCAAAGGGCCACGCTCCGACACTCGGCGCCAGACCACCGTGCGCGGTCGCACGAGCCGCAAAGGAAGCCGCCAGGTACGTCGGAATCCAGGTCCAGAACGCATAGAGCTCCCACATGTGCCCGAGATAGCCACCGGTGATCTTCCGCTGCGTCGGATTGCGCGCGACGACGCCCGCCAGACTCCACGAGAACGGTCTGGCGGGAAAGGCAAACGGTCCGTCGCGGTAGCTCCCTGCGATCAGCAGTGCCGCCACGATCGCGGCGAGAGACGGCACCGCGACGACCCAGGTGACCGGCAGATGTCCCCCACCCTCGAGCAGATACGGCATCGCCTTGCCGACGGCCAGTGCACCCACCACGGTACCGATCGCCAGCCCTCGCTCGTCGCGAAACCAGGTGGCCGCCATCTTCATCGCCGGCGGATACACGCCAGCGAGGGCCACACCCGTGAGCACCCGGCTCAGCAACGCAATGGGGTACGAATGCGCGGGGATCAGTGCCGCATTGGCCGCGGCGGCAAATGTCGCACAACCCGCGACGTACCAGCGAAGCGGGATGATGTCCGCGAGATTGAGCACGGCGGCGACCAGCGTCCCTGCGACAAACCCGAGCTGCACGCCCGACGTGAGCCACGCGGTTTCGGGGCCCGAAAGCAGCAGCCGCTCGCGCATCGCGGGAGCGACCGCTGTGCCCGCAAACCAGACCGACATCCCCAGCAATTCGGCGGCGGCGAGCAGCCCCAGTTGCCGCCAACGCCGGCTATCCGGGTTCACCCGCCTCCCGGGACGCCCTTGCCGCCCGGCACGCCGAGGTCAGTTATCGCGCGCAAGTCGAGCACCTCATCGAGGTCGCGGCCTTGGAGAAGTTTTTTCTGAATTACCAGCTGCTTGACGGTGAGTCCGCTCGCGATCGCTTCCTTGGCGAGTTTGGCCGCCTCGGCGTACCCGATCCGCGGCGCGAGCGCCGTGACGAGTGCCGGGCTGCGTTCGAGCCAGTAGGCACACTGGGCTTCGTCGGCGATGATCCCGCGCACGCACTTCTCGTCGAACACCTGCACGGCGCGAGAAAGAATCATCACGGCGAACACGATGTTGTGGGTGATCACCGGCATCATCACGTTCAGTTCGAGCTGGCCCGCCTTGGCCGCCATCGCGACCGTGGTATCCAGCCCGATGACCTGGTAGCAGACCTGATTGACCATCTCCGCGATGGACGGGTTGACCTTTCCCGGCATGATGCTCGATCCCGGCTGGACCGCCGGCAACTGGATTTCGGCGAGGCCGGTCCGCGGGCCCGAAGCGAGCAGGCGAATGTCATCGGCGATCTTGTTGAGGTCCAGCACGAAGGCCCGGACCGCACCGCTGAACGTCGCGATGTCACCCATGGATTGCATCAGCTGGATGCGATCATCGGACACTTCGAGCGGAAGGCCCGTCAGCTCCCGAAGGCACGCCACCATGAGCTCCGGATACTGCGGCTCCGCGTTGATCCCGGTTCCAACCGCGGTGCCACCGATGTTCATCGCGCAGAGCCACTGCGACGCTTGCTCGAGCTTCGCCCGGTGGCGCGCGACGGTGTGGCCATACGCGGTGAATTCCTGTCCCAGGCGGATCGGCGTGGCGTCCTGCAGGTGCGTCCGCCCCGACTTGAGGACGTCGTCGAATTCGCGGCCCTTGGCGAGGAATGCGTCGGCCAGGCCGTCCATCGCTGCAGCGAGAGCGGGCAGTGTCCGGAGTGCTGCGAGCCGCATCGCGGTGGGGATCACGTCATTGGTCGATTGCGCCATGTTGACGTGATCGTTGGGATGGATTGGCTGATACGATCCCAGCGGCTTGCCCAGGATCGCGTTGGCGCGATTGGCCAGCACCTCGTTGACGTTCATGTTGTGCGAGGTGCCCGCGCCGGCCTGATAGGGATCGACGATGAACTGATCGCGATGCTGCCCGCCAAGTACTTCATCCGCCGCGCGAATGATCGCGTCCGCCAGTCGCGCCTCGAGTCGCCCGGTGCGGCGATGGGTCTCTGCCGCACAACGCTTGATCATCACGACGGCGTCGATGAAGACCGGTAACGGCCGCTGTCCCGAAATCGGAAAGTTCTCCGCGGCGCGCAGCGTCTGAATGCCGTACAGGGCATCGGCCGGGACATCTTTTTCGCCGAGTGGGTCACGTTCGGTGCGGAAGGTCACGCGATCTTCTCCTCGGCCTTGCGGGCGGCAAGAAACTTCTCCACGGCGATGGCGGCCGTGGTGGCGTCTCCCACGGCGGTGGTTACCTGACGGGTGAGTTGGGAACGGAGGTCACCGGCGGCGTACAGTCCGGGCAGTGACGTTTCCATCCGATCGTTGGTGATGATGTAACCGGCGGCGTCGTGCTCCAGGTGCTGCTTGACGAGTCCGGTGTTCGGCGTGAAGCCGATGAAAACGAACGCGCCCGTGACCGCGAGCTTGGAGCGCTCGCCGGTGAGGGAGTGTTCCAGCGACAGCTCCTGGAGACCCCTTCCGTCACCAAGCATCTCGAGGACGCGCTGATTCCAGAGCACCTCGATCTTCGGGTTGAAGAACGCGCGCTCCTGCAGGACTCGCGCGGCGCGGAATTCGTCCCGGCGATGCACGATGTAGACCTTCTCGGCATAGCGGGTGAGGTAGTCGGCTTCTTCGACCGCTGCGTCTCCACCGCCGATGACTGCAATGGTCTCCCCCTTGAAGAAGGCGCCATCGCACACGGCACAATACGACACACCGCGCCCGGCGTGCTCCTGTTCACCGGGAATGCCGAGCTTGTTGGGCGTTCCTCCGGCGGTCAGGATGACAGCCGGCGCCGTGAACATCGCTCCTGTTGCGGTGGCCACTTCGAAGATTCCGTCGTCGCGCCGCACGATGGAGGTGACCTCTTCCATACGGATGACGGCGCCGAATTGCCGCGCGTGTTCGGCCATCCGCTCCGCGAGATCGGGTCCCAGAATCGACAGGAAGCCCGGGTAATCTTCTACCTTTTCCGTGTTGAGGAGTTCGCCGCCGGGGATCCCGCGTTCGAGCACGACGGCGCGCTGCATGCCGCGTCCGCAATACATCGCCGCGCAGAGTCCGGCCGGACCGGCACCGACGATGATGACGTCGAACTCGGTGCCGACTTCGTCGGGCGGCGGGGCGAATGGCTCAGTCGTCATGGCTTGCGAATATAGAACACCGGCGGGTTCCAGCCCGGCGCCGATGACTCACCCGGCAACCGCCGCACGAGCCGGACCGACCCGCAACACCGCAATGGCGCCGTGACACGCCGAGATCGAACCAATGACGAGGTCAGCGCCGGCCGCGTCGCCGGCCGCGGCGGCCAGCGCCGCGAGGCCCTCGAACGCCGCCTGTACGGGATACATGCCGACGCCATAGGCGACGTGCCGGCAGGTGAAAAGCGCCGGGCCGACCGTGGTCCGTTCGCGAGACCGATCGATCGTCCAGGCGGTTACGGCGTCGCCCATCTCCCACGTGCGCGGGCCCTTGATGACCGGGCAGAGGAGCGGCTCGACGCAGTGCATCGGACAGATCCAGTCGGCGAATGACACGTAACGGATGCCGTCGGCGTGGAGTCGGTCGTATGGAGTGCCCAGCGGTGAATCGACTGGAACCAGGCTCACCTGACGATCGGGCCATCGCGCCTGCGCGCGGCGTTCGAGCCAGAGCGCCAGCAGATGCGGCATGAAGGGCGTCGGCACGATGGCATCGATCAGCCCGTCGCGGTCACGCTCGTCGGAATCGAGCCAGCGATCGAGAAAACCGTTCCAGTCTTCCGCCAACAGCGTTGCCCGAGGCGATAGACCATTCGCTGCCTGACAGTGCGCGTCGCGATCGACCACGAGCAATTGCCGCCAGGTCACGACGCCCTTTTCGCGCGCAGCGTCGAGCTGGTTGACATAGAACGTGCCGTAGCAGCCGCCGCCCATGACGGCGATGTCGCCAAGAGCGATCATCGACGGAGAACCCGACCTCCATCCACCACGAGCACGTCACCGGTAACGAAATCCGCATGCTGCACGAGATACATGAGAGCCTGCACCGCGTCATCCGGCGTGCCGAGGCGCTGCAGCGGCGTGGACTGGGCGAGCGCGTCGCGTTTCTTCTGATCGAATGAATCCGGGACGAGGACGGTCCCCGGCGCGAGGGCGTTGACCCGCACATCGGGAGCGAGTGATGTCGCCAGGACCTTGGTGAGCATGATGATGCCGGCCTTGCTGACCGAATGCACGGCGTAGCTCGGCCACGGCTCGAGTCCGCCGAGATCCGCCATGTTCACGATGCAGCCGTGCGTGCGCGCGAGATGCGGCGCCGCATGCTGCGCGACGAAGAACGGCGCACGCAGGTTGAGGTTGATCACGTCGTTCCAGTGGTCGACCGTGACGTCTCTTACGCCTTCGGGGATCATCACGGCAGCCGAATTCACCAGCACGTCGAGACGCCCGAACCGCTCGACGACCCGATCCGGCAAGGCCGCCGCCGCCGAGGCATCGCGGAGGTCAGCGCCGAACGACGCGGCTTTGTGCCCACGGGCAGACAGGTCCGCCACCAGCCGGTCGGCCTCGGTGCCGGAAGATCCGAAGTGGATCGCGACTCGCATGCCGGCATCGGCGAGGGCCTCGACGAAGGCGCGTCCGAGCCGGACGGCACCGCCCGTCACGAGTGCCACCTTGCCGGCGATCTCCATCAGTGCGCCTCCGGCATCCGACGGCAACGTTCGCGCAGTTCCGGTAGCCACTCGTCGGGAACCTGCTGCGAGCCCAGTGCCGCGTGGGTCCCTGCGGCGGCGACTTCGCCGTGCCAGTCGGAGCCGCCCGTGCGCCCAAGTCCCAGCGACGCGGCGGCCTCGGTGATGTTGGCGAGATAGTCCCCAGTGTGACTGGGGTGTCGGGTCTCGACCGCGTCGAGGCCCTGCTCCTTCAGCACCGTCAAGTTGGCCACGGTGCCGAAGCTCTTGAGGTGCGCTGCCGATACCACACCGCCGCGAGCGTGCACCAGATTCGCTACTTCACTGAGTGTCGGGAGGTTTTTTTCCACGAACGCCGGGCGGCCGCGACCGATGTACCGGTCGAACGCCTGCTGCACCGTTTCCACATGACCGAGCGTCAGCAACGCGCGCGCAACGTGCGGCCGGCCGATGGCGGCGCCTCCGGATTCACGCAGCACATCATCAGACGAAATCCTGACGCCGAGTCCCATCAGCAGCGTCACCATTTCTCGCGCACGTCGCGAGCGATCGTCGCGCGCCGCCGCGAGAAAGTCCTCGACGGACGCATCACCGGGTTCGATGAAATAGCCGAGCAGGTGCATCTCACCCCAGCTGGCTGCGACCGAAAACTCACAACCGCCGACGACCTCGACACCCAGGCGCGATCCCGCGTCGCGGGCCTCTGACAACCCCGCTGTCGTGTCGTGGTCGGTCAGCGCCACCGCGGTAAGGCCGATCGCCGCGGCGTGGGTGATCACTTCGGCCGGCGGCAACACCCCGTCCGACGCCGTGGAATGGCAGTGAAGATCGATCACGCCGGACGGCCGTAGTCGCCGTCGGGCGAAGTCGCCGCAGGCTGTGAAGTCGCCAGGAGGTCGAGCAGCGCCCGATCGCTCAGGTCTTCGAGCG
>JBOHRY010000112.1:0-11124 GCA_050732955.1 Gemmatimonadales bacterium
TCGCTGGGCTGAAGCACCGTCTGGGCGTAGAACGCCTGATCGTTGCCGGTCAGCGGGGAGTTCGAGGCCGGACCAGGATTGCCGCGAGCGTCGAGTGTGCTGAACACCTCGCTGCCGCTGGTCTTCGAGTCGTCCGTACCGACCTTGATGCTTGCCTTTGGCGTGAGTTGCATCAGGTAGTCGGCCTTCACCCCGATAATGTCGAAGGACCGCGCCTCGCTGATGTTGTACAGCGTGGTGTCGGGCTGGAAGGTGAAGGTGGGATCATCTGCTGCACCGGGCACATAGTTCAGCGAGCCGTACCGGTAATACACGCCGGCGAAGGCCTCAGAGCCCGAGTGGCGGCCGGCAACGGTACGATGCTGCCAGGACAGGTTGACGAAATGATTGATATCCTGCTGCCTGTCATTGATGACGCCCGCCGCCGAATCGAATGGGGTGGCGAACCGGGATCGCGAGAGGTTCACGTCGAGATTGACGAGATCGTGGTCGGTGGCGGCGTACTGTACCTTTCCGAATCCGAACAGATCCTGACCGTCGTTGGCGAAGTTCCGGATGTTGGTGATGTGTCCAATCGCGTCGGTATCCGCCACCACCGGCTCGCGGCGAAGATCCGTTGCCTGCCGCGTGCCCGCGACAAAGAATCCCAGCTTGCCAGAGTTGCCACTCATTGTGAGTGTCTGGCCGTTGCTCGCGACGTTGCCGGCATAGCCGGTCGCCGACAGATGGAAAGGGCCCGAGGGAATCTTGGTCTGCACGCTGATAATGGCGGCATTACGCTTGCCGTATTCGGCATCCCAGCCACCGGTCTGGAAATTGATGGTGTTCACGACCGAGGGATCGAACAACTCATTGAGGCTTCCTGAAATGCCAGGCGGTACCGGCAGTCCGTCGATGTAGTACGTGTACTCGGCGTGCTGGCCGCGAATGTGCACTTCGCCCGTCGGGGCGCGGGCGGCACCGGCGATCGATTGCTGGAGGATCTGCGATGTCGTCTGAGTCGGCGCGCCTTGGTAGTCGCTTTGCTTGAATATCTGATCACCGGTACGGGTATTGATGGCGACCGGCGACGCAACGACACCGATATCGCTGAGCTGCATAACGGACGGGGCGAGAATGAAATCGACGGTGATGTCGGCCGTGCTGGTACCGACTGTGACAGCCCGAGCCTGTGGCTTGAAACCGATCAACCGCGCTTCCACCTGATATTCTGCGGCGGCGAGGTCGTGCACCCGCCAGGTTCCGAATTGATCGGTCGTGACGCGAGCGATCACCGTTCCACCTCGCGTGACGAGAACGTCCGCCCCGGCCAGGGGCTTGTGATACAGACTATCGGTAACGCGGCCGGTGAGATCGGCGTTGATCGAGGACATGCTGCCGGAACTCGGCGCAGCAGCGTGGGCGGACGCCGGCACGACCGCGGCAATGACCGCGGCGACGAGCAACGTGAATGACATTCCAACTCCGTCAAACAGGGTGGGCCGCCGGCACGTATGTGCCATCGGCGGAGTCTGCCGGGTCGGGCCCGGACGACTCGATTCACCGTGCGCGCGATTGGCGCGCGCGACGGTGCCTATGTCTGAGCTTCAGGAGTTGAGCGGAGGGGCGCGCGAACCGAGTGGTGCATTTGCCGGGACCGTCCGCGGAGGATCGCACCGGCCGAAGACAGCGACGCTGAACGAAATGAGGGTAAAACGGTCGCCGAGATTGGGCAGCGAGACCGGAGGAGGGGGGGCGATCCTCGCGCCCAGGTCGCATTTCTCCGCGTGGCAGTGCTTGCCGTTGTTGAGGCCGAGCACTTCGGCGTGATATCGCCTGCCACTGTGGAATGCCAGCGCGTCGAACAGCTGCGGCGCGCCCTCACTACCTGCGAAGAGCAGGATGGCGACAAGCGCGCGAAGCTTCGGCAGCCGTGAGAGTAGCATTGCCAGCCAATCTTGCGTTGCGGATCAGCGTCGTCAATGCCGCGGATCGCGGCGATACTCCCCGTACCCTATGCGCAGTTCCGTGCATTCAGCGGGCATAATCCGTCGAGGCCCGCGGTCGACGGCGTGGAGTTATCCGCCTCGTTTACGCCGCCGTCGATCATACCTCCAGGCGATCGCCGACCTTCGCCGTCTTGACATACAACACCGGCATCAGGAACACCGAGATCAGCAGCCGGGAGAACAGGCCGCCGACGATGACCAGCGCAAACGGCTTCTGCGAATCCGACCCCACACCGGTGGACAGTGCCGCCGGCAGGAGGCCGAGCGCGGCGACCAGCGCCGTCATCATGATGGGGCGAAGACGCTGTGACGCCGACTCGCGAGCGGCTTCCGCGATACCCATTCCTCGCAGTCTCAGTTCGTTGACGTACGAGATGTAGACGACCGCGGTCTGCACTGACACGCCGAAGAGCGCGAGGAAACCGATCCCGGACGACACCGACAATGGTGTCCCGGTAACGGCGAGTGCCACGAGCCCGCCCACTGGCGCCGACAGAACCACACCGATCACGGTGATCAGCGGGAAGATGAAGTTCCGGTAGAGCGCGAAGAGCAGGATGAAGATCAAGATGATCGTCAGCGGCAGAACGAAGGCGAGTTGTCCGCGCGAAGCGGTGTAATCCTCATACTCGCCGCCCCAGTCGGCGCGGTATCCAGCCGGCAACTTGACCTTCGCGGCCACTTGCCGCTGGGCGTCCTGCACCGCACCGGCCAGATCCCGGCCCTCAACACTGTACTGGACGCCGATGTAGCGGGAATTGTTCTCGCGGTAGATGTATGACGCCCCACTCGAGACCTGGATGTCGGCGAGTTCGCGTAGTGGAACCTGTTCGCCGGTCGGGGTTGACATCAGGATCGCGCCGATCTGTTCCGGCGTCTGCCGGAATTGCGGTTGGAGCCGCACGACGAGATCGAAGAGTCGCTCGCCCTGAACCACCTGCGTCGCGGCGTTGCCGCCGACCGCCGCGGAGATGAGCGCGTTGACGTCGCCGGCGTTCACCCCGTACTGGGCGATCTTGGCGCGGTTGATCGTGACCGTGAGGCTGGGTTGTCCGAGCTCGTGCACCTGGCTGATCCGCCCTATGCCGCGGACGTGCTGCAGCACCGCGGCGATTTCGCCGCTCTTTTCCTCGAGAATCTTGAGGTCGCTCCCGAAGATCTTGACCGCCAGCGAACTCTTGAGACCGGTTTCGGCCTCGTCGACCGCGTCCTCGGCGGGCTGCGTGTAGTTGAACTCGACCCCGGGAAAACGGACCAGCTTGGCGTTGATCGCCTCCGTCAGCGCCGCCTTGGTCCGGTACGGACCGGTCCACTCCGAATACGGCTTGAGCCAGACGAAGAACTCCGCGTTGAAGAACCCGGTCGGGTCGCTCCCGTCGTCCGGCCGCCCGTGCTCGGACGAGACGTTGGTGACCTCGGGAAACGACTTGAGGATCGTCCGGATCTGGGGCACCAGTCTCGCCGATTCATCCAGCGAAATGGTGGCCGGCATCGTCGCCCGCACCCAGAGTGCTCCTTCGTCGAGGTGCGGCATGAACTCGGCGCCGAGGCGCGTCGACATCGCCATTGCGCCGATGAAGATCAGCGTCGAGACGCCCACGATCAGCATCGGCCGCTTGAAGCACCAATCGAGTGCCGCCACGTATCGGTCGCGAATCCATTCGAATGCGCTGTTACGCCGCTCCTTCACGCCGCGGCGCAGGACGATCGAACACAGCACGGGCAGCACGGTCAGCGCCAGAATCAGTGAACCAACCAGGGCGAAAATCGTCGTGTCGGCCATCGGCTTGAACAGCCGTCCCGAGGGGCCCGACAGCACGTAGATCGGCAGGAACCCGGCGACGATGATCGCCACTGCGTAGACGATCGGTCGGTCAACCTCTGCGGCGGCTTCGGTGAGCACTTGCCGCACCGAATAGGTCGTGCCGTGTCTTCGAGCCAGGGTGCGATGAATGTTCTCCACCATCACCACGGCACCATCGACCAGGATGCCGAAATCGATCGCGCCGATGGAGAGCAGATTCGCCGGTATGTGCTTGATGTCGAGACAGATGAAGGCGAAGAGCAGCGACAGCGGAATGGTCGCCGCCACGATCAGTCCGGAACGGATGTCGAAGAGGAAGAAGATCAGCACGACGATGACGAGGATGATGCCGCGGGCGAGATTGTCCTCTACCGTGCGCGTGGTAAGTGCGATCAAGTCACTCCGGTCGTAGAAGGGCTTGATCTTCACGTCGCGGGGAAGGACGGACGCGTTCAGTTCCGCGGTCTTCTTCTCGACGCCCTTGAGCACGGTTTGCGCCTGCTCGCCGGTGCGCATCAGGATGACGCCCTCGACCGCGTCGCTGTCGTTGTTGAAGCCGAAAATCCCGGTCCGCGGGGGATTGCCGATCGCGACCGTGCCGACGTTCCGCACCAGGATCGGCGTGCCGTTGCGAACCGCTAGGACCACGTTCTCGATGTCCTCGGGCGTGTGCAGGCGCCCCAGGGCGCGCACGTAGTAGAACTGGCCGCCTTCGGAATAGAAGCCGCCACCGGTGTTGCTGTTGCTGTTGCCGAGCGCCGTCACGACGTCGGAGACGCCGAGACCCGCAGCAGCCAGCTTGGTCGGGTCGAGGTCGACGTGGTACTCCATCGTCGGACCGCCGAAACCCGACATGGCGGCCACGCCTTTCACCGACCGGTAGGCCTTGGCGAGCACCCAGTCGTTGATCGTCTTCAATTCCATGGCCGACAGGTCGGGGCTTTGGAGCTGGTATCGATAGACCAGCCCCGACGGCGAAAACAGCGGCTCGACACCGGCGCTCACCCCGGCCGGGAGGGTGACATCGGCGAGCCGCTCGAAGACCTGCTGACGCGCGAAGTAGGGATCGGTCCCGTCATCGAAGGTCAGGTCCACCGAGGAGAGGCCGAAGAAGGAGATCGACCGCAGCACATGAAGCCCCGGGGTGCCGTTCATTTCCGTCTCGATCGGCACCGTGATCAGGCGCTCCACTTCCTCGGCAGCCTGACCCGGCCATTGGGTCGTAATGCCGACCCTTGGCGGCGAAAGATCCGGGTACGCGTCAATCGGCAGGCGAGAGAAGGACCAAATCCCTGCCCCCGCGAGTGCCGCCGCGGCGACGAGCACGAGCAGCGGCTGTGCCAGGGCGGTTGCAACGAACCGGTGGATCGCCGACCGCCGCGTCGTCGATGGGTCGGGCTCCTCATGGCCATGAGTGCCGTGCGGATCGCTCATTGTGAGCCAGCTTCCTGAAGGAACAATGCCCCTTGCGTGACCAGGTTTTCGCCAGCATGGAGACCGCTGGTCACTTCGTACACGTCGCCGGTGCGTCCCCCCAGCGCGATCCGCTGCCGATTGAAACGATTGTTGCCTGCATCGAGGTAGACGAACGGGAGGTTGTCGTCATCGCGCAGCACCGCCGACACCGGGATCACGATCGCCCGGCGCGGACGTGCGCCGAGTATCTCGACATCGACCAGCATGTTCTGCTTGAGGCGATCATGCAGGTTCGGGACGACGATGCGAACGCCCATCGCCTTGCTGGCAGGATCGACCAGCGCGCCGACATAGTCCACTCGCCCGGGAAAGGAATCGGCGAGACCCTCAATCCGCGCGACCGCGGACTCACCCTTGAATACCGAGGCGGCGTCGCCTTCGAACACATTCGCGATCACCCACACGGAGGCCAGGTTGGCAATGGTGAAGGCTGGCGTGGTGCCGGCCTGCAGCAGTTGCCCCGGCGTGATCAACCGCTCGACCACGGCGCCGGGAATCGGTGCCCGGATAGCGGACTCCGCGCCGGCGACCGACTTTCCGTCGCGAATCGCCGCAATCGACGCTGAGTCGATTCCCAGCGATGACAGCTGCTGCGATGCGGCATCGCGGTCGGCCTGAGCGGCCGCGAGGTCGCTCCGGGCCTGATCCAGGTCGGTGCGGGCAAGGGCGTCGTTGGCGAAGAGCTTTTCGTCAAGCGTCGCGATCCGCTGCGCGTTGTGCAACGCCGTTTCCGCCTTCCGGTATCCGGCCACGTCGGCGGCGAAATCGGGCGACGCCACCGTCGCGAGGACCTGGCCTGCGCGCACCGAATCACCCACATCGACCAGCAGTCGCGAGACCGGCCCCGAGATCGCCGCGATCACCTGCGTTGACTTGTCGCCGTTGAAGTTGACCGTACCAGTCGTCAGGATCGTCGGGTTGTACGTCTTTTCTTCCACCGGAGCCGTGACGACTTGTCCTCGCTGCGCCTCGGTCACCACGATGCTGGTATCGCTGGAAGCCGCGGATGCAGCCGGCGGATTGTTGTTGCGTCCGCAACCGAGAAGCGTGAACCCGGCGAGCGCGACCAGCCGTACGGGCCGGTGTGAGACATGGCGGATCATTGTGAAGCTCCGGGGGCGAAGGTCGCGAGCGGCGTGGCGATCGCGCGCTCCAGTTCGGCGCGCGCGCTCGACGCGGCGGCGAGGGCGTCCGTGAATTGGCTCTCGGCGTCGAGCAAGGCAACCCGCGCGGTGTTGACCTCCAACGCGGACGATCCGCCGAGCGCGTAGCTGGCGGCCGCGATCCGGTACGCCTGGCGGGCCGCCGGCAGCAACTGGTCGCGGATGTACGTCGCCTGGCGCAGCGCGGTATACGCCGTACTCCACGCGATCCGGATGTCCTGCCCGACAGCCGCCCTCGTGTCCTGATAGCTGGCGGCGAGTTCGTCCTCCCGATACCGGTCCTCGGCGATCTCGCCCCGGCTGTGATTCCAGTACAGGATCGGGATCGGGAAGGAAACCGTCGTGGTCAGGATGCCGGGCGCTGCAGGATCGGCCAGGTAATCCTTGGCGACGCCGATCGACAGGTCGGGATACCAGAACTCCCGCGCCAGTTGCGTCGTGGCGCGCGCACCCTGGCGCTGGCTCTCGAGCGAGGCCAGCTCCGGCCGATTGCGCAGCCCCGCGGCTTCCACCGCGGCAAGTTCCGGCAACGGCGGCGGCACGAAGAGAGAATCGGCTGTGGCGATCGGTGCGCCCAGTGGCCGCCCCAGCAACCGATTGAGCGACGACCGGGCGTTGGCGATGTCGCGCTCATTGGCGATCAGCTGGTTACCGATCTGGCCCACCGCTACATCAGCGTTGACCACGTCGAGGCGGGCGACCGTCCCAGCTTCGAAGCGCGCGCGCGTCTTGGTGGCAAAATCCCGCGCCAGCGAATCGCCCTGCCGGAGGTTCGCCTGATGCCTCAATGCCGCCAGCAGCGAGTCGTAGGTCTGCAGTGTCTGCGACGCGATCAACTGGTGAACGGCGGTCGAGTCGAATTCGCTCTGGTGGATCCCGGCCGAACCGATCCGGCCGTTGAGCCGAAACTTGTCGAAGAACGGAATGGTGATCGACGCGCCGAGGATGCGGCCGTCGCCGCCGCCCAGGCCGAACGGGCCGGACGAGTTGTCCCATTCGGCGGCGAAGGTCGGATCCGGAAGCGCCACGCCCTGGACCTTGCGTGCGCGCGCCTGCTGTGCCTGGGCGCCGGCGACGTACAGTTGCGGGTTTGCCGCGAGCGCCCTGGCCACGGCGCCTTCGCGCGTGACGCACAGCGAATCGGAGCTTCCAGAGGGCGAACCGCCCGTTGGAGGCGTCGGCCGGACGCATTCGGGCGGAACGGTGAGATCCGCCGTCGCCGGCACCGGTGTTTCTCCGGAGAGTGTTCGCGGAATCGCCCCGGCAACCAGCGCCAGCGCGCCCACGCAGAGATGGAATCGCATCCTGCCCCACGGTAAGAGACGCAAGTCGGCCCGCTATTGGGCGCGACTCGATCACCAACTGCGCGTCAGCCTACGAAGGGAGGAGCCCGGGAGTGATGAGTGGACGGTGGATCGTGGTTCGGAAGAACTTCGGCGCGAAGATCGATCGGGGTGCGTTCCGCTACGACAAGGCTCGGCAGGCGCACGCCGGATTCGACTCGCGCGAACAACGATTGCGCGATGCATGCCGGACACGTGGTGGGATTGTGCGGCGGGCGACGATCATGCTCGGCACCGATCGCCGCACCCGTGGGCGTCGTAACGCCCGCCGCAATAACGAGCTGCTGGCCGGCACTGTCCCGCACCTCGATCAACGGCGTGAACAACATCAGGATCTGCGCGAACACCGCCACTGAGGCCAGTGCGCGACTGATCGCCCGATCGAGGTCCCGCGGCACGCCGATAGCCATACCCGTCAAGGGTAAGTGTGCCGGCGACGCCGCGGTAGCCGACGTTACGGATGGAAACGGATCTCCATCCGCAACACCTGCTTCGCTACTTCTTCCGGACGGTCAGCGCCGCGATACCCGCCGCGACGGCGGCCATCCCCGCGGCTGCGGCCGCCATCGCCCCGGGGTGTTCCTTGGCTGTGCGCTTCGCCTTGGTCACGACGTTGGTCGCCGCGGCTTTCCCCGCTGCAGCTGCGCGCCTGGCCCGACTCGCTCCCTTGGTGGCGGCAGCCTTCGCCGTCCGCTTCGCCTTGCTCGCGGCAGCCGTTGCGGTGCGTTTCGCCTTCCGCGCCTTGCTGGCGGTCTTCTTGGCGGCACGTCCGGCGGACTTGGCAAGCTTTCGCGTCGATCGCTTTGCAGACTTCCGTGCCGACTTCCGAGTAGCGGCCATCGCAGAGCTCCATGAGGTGGGTGACGTTCGGGTGGTGACGGGTCAATAATAGGCGCGAGACACATCACCTGCAGTACCGCAGACCGCGATCCGCGCCCCGATCATGCCAACCGCCTGCACTCACTCCGCGCGAAGCGCTTCCAGCGGTTCGATCCGCGATGCGCGTACGGCCGGTAGGAAGACCGAGCCGGCGGCGACAATGAGTAGTGCGATCGGAATCACTGCAAAGGTGACAGCATCGATGGGCGCCACGCCGTAAAGCAGCGTCCCGAGAAACCGGGTAAGCACCGCAGCTGCAGCCAGTCCTACTCCAATCCCGACCAGCGCCGGAACCAGACCTTGACGGAGAACCAGCGTCCGGACGCTGCCGGTCCTGGCGCCAAGAGCAAGGCGGATGCCGATCTCTCGCGTCCGCTGATTCACCGAATAGGAGATGACGCCGTAAATCCCGACTCCGGCGAGCACGAGTGCCAGTGCGGCAAACGCGGACATCACTGCCATGGTGAAGCGTTGCTCCTGCGTGGCCGCCGCAAGTACATCGGCCATCGATGCGACGTCGGTCAATGGAAGGTTGCTGTCCATTCCCCGGACGATCTGTTGGATGGGAGCGACGACCTCGTGTGGATCGCGTGTGGTGCGCACCACGAGCGTCATCGAGCGGCGAGGATTGCCCCACGCGCTCGCCCACTGCTCTTCCGGCAGGTACCAGCCACGTTTGAACTGGCCGAGAAGTCCGTTATGGTGCACATCGCCCACGACGCCGACTACGGTGCGCCAAACCGTGTCGCGTCCGACCTGGATTCCCTGGCCGATCGGATCTTCACCGGGAAAGTATTCCCGGACGAGCTCGCGGTTGACGATGATCACCGGCGCGCCAGCCGCACCGTCACGCTGGTCGAAGTACCGTCCACTGATGAGCGGGATCCGCATCGCCTCGAAATAGCCCTGACTCACCGCCTGCCAATCGGCCTGGCGCCCGGGCTGCCCCGCGGGAATCGGCTTGCCGCGAATCCGGAGGCCTGCGTCTCCCATGGTGGTTGCCAGCGGCAACAGCCTCGCGAACCCCGCGGCGCGCACCCCCGGTAACTCGCGCACGGCGGCACCGAGCTGTCGGAAGAAGTTGTCCGCGGATGCCGCGGTCGCATACTGCTGGGCTGGCAGCGAGAGCCGCATCGTCATGACGTCGTGCGCGTCGAATCCGGCATTGATCCGGGTGAGTCCGGCGAACGAACGCACGGTGAGTCCAGCCCCGATCAGGAGCACCACCGCGAGCGCCATTTCGGCGACCACCAGCGCTGCCCGGCCGCGCTGTCGCTCGCGCCTGCCACTCTGGCCCCGGCCGTCACGCAGGTCGTTGGCGAGCTCGAGACGGCCGGCCCGCGCCAGTGGCGCCAACCCAAACGCAATCCCGGTCCCCACCGACAACACGAGCGTGAAGAGCGCGACGCGCCAATCCACCGACAGCTCGGCGACCCGCGGAATCGTCGTCGGCGCCCTCGCCACCAGGGCGCGAACACCACTCCATGCCAGCGCCAAACCAAGCATCCCCCCGGAGATCCCGAGCAGGATGCTCTCCGTCAACGCCAGGCGGAGGATGTCCCAGGCGCCGGCTCCGAGCGCCGAGCGGACAGCGATCTCCCGGTTCCGGGCATCCGCCCGGGTCAGCACCAGATTCGCGACGTTGGCACAGGTCAGCGCCAGCAGCAACGACACCGCAGCGGCGAGGACGATCAGTGCGAGCCTGGCGCCTCCGCTGACCTCATCCAGCAGCGGCACCGCGAGCACGGTGAAGCGCATCGGCTCGGGATACAGGCCATCGGCCGTCCACCGGGCGGCCAGACCGGCAAGATCCCGGCTCGCCATCGCGGCGGTGACGCCGGGACGGAGGCGCGCGATGCCGTAGCAGCAATGACCGCCGCGGTTCGGCGTGCCGGGGTCGAACTGCATCGGTTGCACCACTTGCGCGCCGGCGAGCTGCTGGAATTCCAGCGGATAGCGAAAGGTCGGCCGCAGGATACCGACCACGCGGGCGGCGGTTCCGTCGACGAGAATCGTCCGTCCTACCAGTGAAGGATCACCGCTCCATCGCCGCTGCCAGAGCTGGTAGCCGATCATGACCACCGGCGGAGCGTTGGGCGCGTCTTCCGTGGCGGAGAACGTCCGACCCAGCAGCGGAGGCATTCCCACCACGGTAAGAAAGTTGGCGGTCGCCGACATTGCCGCGCTGCTGATCGGCGGAGCGTCCGGCCCGGTGATCGTGACCTCACCGTTATCGGCCCAGGCCGCCACATCGGCGAAGATCCGCGTCTCCTGTCGATAACCGAAGTACTCGTCCTGCGAAATCCAGGTCTTGTTGAAGTTGCTCCACCGGCTCCAGATCATGACCAGCTGATCGGGCGCGCGGTACGGCAGCGGCTTGAGCAGGACCGCATTGACCACAGTGAAGATGGCGCTGGTTGCGCCGATGCCCAGGGCGAGCGTGGCCACGACGACCGCGCAGAACCCCGGGC